>NZ_NHRP01000056.1:0-8716 GCF_002165385.1 Acinetobacter sp. WCHA39 | reverse complement strand
CAGTAAGTTTATTTCGCTACGGTTTGGACTATGTTCAAATGGCTATTCTACGTTTGATTGGTTTTGGAAAAAAAGAAGAATTTAAGAAAGTGCTCGCAATTTTAAGGAAGAAAAAGCCTGATAGGACAAGGGCCCTATGAAATTTGTCGTGTACAAAGTAATTTTATAAAGACTATTATGTCTATATTTATTTTGAGTGCGTTAATCTCATATAACTTATCTTTTTATTTTGTGAATTAATTCATAGATAGTCTAGATTTGTTATATGAAATTCAACCTATAGAAAGCATCAAGAATTAAGGTAAAATTAATATTCATCAGGTTCTAAAAATTATTTCATCATTTTAAAAAAATTAATACAATAGATTTAATCAAATGCACTTAAGTTTTTTTGTTTTATTGTAAGTATAAGATGATTTATGGTTATATTGTGATTAAGTTGACTAATTTAATATTGATTATTTAATTGTATATAAATTACTATGGAAATAGAATTTTTGAATTCTTTTTTATTTTGAGTGATATATTTCTTTTGAGTTGGAGTGGTTCTAATGAAACCAGATATTAGTGATTTATCTGTAGAAGACTTAAAACGTTTACAGGTAGAAGCGGAAGCTTTAATCGCAAGCAAAAAAGATCAAGCAATTGAAGATGCTTATAATGAAATTATTGCAATAGCTGAAGCAGTTGGTTTTAGTGTTGAAGAGTTATTAGAGTTAGGTGAGCAAAAGCGTAAGAAGACAACGCGCAAAGCAGTAGAACCACGCTACCGTAATAAAAATAATACAGAAGAAACTTGGACTGGTCGTGGTAAACAGCCACGTTGGTTAGTTGCTGAATTAGAGAAAGGCGCAAAACTTGAAGATTTTCTAATCTAAGCAAGTTTTACTAGTCATTGTTCTGTCATACGATGATTCTATGCTTCATTAAAGCCAAGCTTAAAAAGCTTGGTTTTTTTATATGAGAGAATTGGCGATGTTGAAAAAGTATGCATAATGTCATTCAGGGGCGAGTGTCTCTAAAAGGATGATAATTTGTGCATTTGGTAAGGGTGGAATGAAGAAAAATACCAAACAATGGAAGTGGTGGGTTTTCGCCATTTTTGCATTTTTAATTTTTATTATTTTACAAATTCCAGCAACATGGTTAATTGCGAAATTTTCTAAAGATAATCAAATCTTACATAATGTTAGCGGCAATATTTGGCAGGGACAAGCGGATTGGCAAAAAGGTCAGTTACGTGGTTCTGTACATTGGAAAACACGTCCTTTAGATTTATTAATGTTGCGTCTTGGCGCAAATCTCGATATTCACAGCGGGAATACCCAATTTAATGGTATTTTTGGTTACGGTTTAGGTCAAAAGATTTTGATCAAAGATTTGCAAGGTGAAATTGCACCTGAGACTTTAAAGTATTTTGCCAATTGGCAGTGGCCTGAGAATTCAATTCAACTTAAAGATGTACAGTTTAATTATCAAAAAGAAAAAGGTTTTACTGCAACTGAAGGTAAATTGCACTGGGGTGGTGGTGAATTGAATTATACCTTTGGTCAACGCCAAGATCGTATGAATATGCCTTCATTGACTGCGGAAATGAAAGATGAAAATGGACAATTGCAAATAGATGTTCGGGATCAGCAAAGTCAGAAAATGGCGAATCTAAGTTTAGACCCGAATCTTATGCTCGATATTCAATTGACACAGCGGATGTTATTAAATGTACCATCTTATCAAGGTAAAGCGGGACTCGACACTTACGTGATTAGTTCTCGCCAACCATTGTTGCAAGGTGGTTTTTAATGAAAACAATAGCACAAAAACTACAGCAGTTTCGTTGGCAGCAATTCGATAAAACAAGTGCTTTTATCCTAACTTTACTCATTTTATGGTTGTGTTGGAAGTTAGCTTCTTTATTCTGGTTGGTTGTGGCTCCACCTCAGCCGATGCAGTTTGATCGTGTTGCATTGGGTTCACAACAGGCGCAAGTTCCTAATATTAGTTCTTTTGCACTATTTAATGAACCTGCTACTACGACAGCACAAGATAATGTCAATGTGGAGTTGCAGGGCGTATTGTTGGGTTATCCAAGCTATTTGTCATCGGCGGTTATTAAGTTAAACGATACTGCTGAACGTTATCGTGTTGGTGAAACCATCGGTTCAACTTCCTATCAACTAGCGGAAGTGTATTGGGACCATGTCATTCTGAAGCAGGATAATGGTGCAACACGAGAAGTTAAATTTAAGGGTTTAGATAATGGTTTATACCAGCCAATTGCCCCTGTATTAAACCCTCAAGCTGCAACACCTCAAACACCTACACCTGCTCAAAACTCATCACAATCTGCGCTGGGACAAGCCATCCAACAAATGCAGGAAAATCGTGAGCAGTATTTAAAAAATATGGGAGTGAGTGGTGGTGGTTCAGACGGTTACGAAATCTCAGATCGAACACCAACGAATTTAAAAAATACCTTGGGTTTGCGGTCTGGTGATCGTATTCTATCGATCAACGGTCAGACAGTCGGGCAGGGTCTTAGCGAAGTGCAATTATTAGAGCAAGTACGTCGTGAAGGACATGCCAAAATAGAAATAAAACGTGGTGATCAAGTGATGACCATACAACAAAGTTTTTAGTGATAACACGTCATCACATTAGTTAGGAATAAGTGCAGGTTATGGCTTTCTTGAATCATCAACGTCCACTTTGGGCATTACTTGCTGCCGCGCCTTTGGTTGCGACCATCAGTACCAATGTGCAAGCACAAACATGGAAGATTAATCTACGTGATGCGGATTTAACAGCATTTATTAATGAAGTCGCTGATATTACGGGTAAGAACTTTGCAGTTGATCCTCGTGTGCGCGGGAACGTTACTGTTATTTCCAATAAACCTCTCAATAAAGATGAGGTCTATGACCTATTTTTAGGCGTGTTGAATGTTAATGGTGTGGTTGCACTTCCATCAGGTAATACGGTCAAGTTAGTTCCTGACAGCAATGCTAAAAACTCAGGAATTCCTTACGATGCTCGAAGTCGTGCAGGTGGGGATCAAATTGTTACTCGTGTCATTTGGTTGCAAAACACGAACCCAAATGATTTGATTCCTGCGTTACGGCCATTGATGCCACAATTTGCACATTTGGCTGCTGTGGCTGGCACCAATGCTTTGATCGTTTCAGATCGTGCGACGAATATTTATCAACTTGAAAATATTATCCGTAATTTGGATGGTACAGGGCAAAATGATATTGAAGCGATCAGTTTGCAATCAAGTCAGGCTGAAGAAGTTATTGGTTTACTCGAAACCATGAGTGCAACAGGTGCCTCGAAAGATTTTATTGGTTCGCGTGTGCGAATTATTGCAGATAATCGAACCAATCGTATTTTAGTTAAGGGTGATCCTGATTCACGCAAACGTTTACGCCAGATGATTGAAATGCTCGATGTTCCATCGGCAGATCGCTTGGGTGGTTTGAAAGTATTCCGTTTAAAATATGCGAGTGCCAAGAACTTAGCTGAAATTCTACAAGGTTTAGTCACAGGACAGTCAGTTTCGTCCTCATCAAATTCTAGTGCTAGTAAATCGAACTCAATTAGCAATCTAGTTTCAAATAACCAAAATTCAGGTTCATCGACAGGTTCATCGTCAATTTCTACTTCATCAATTAACCTAAACAATAACAGTAATAATAGCCAAAATAGTGGTGTTACAAGCTTTAATAGTGCTGGTGTGAGTATTATTGCAGATAGCACTCAAAATGCTTTGGTTGTTAAAGCTGATCCGCAATTGATGCGTGAAATTGAGGCAGCCATTCAGCAGTTAGATACTCGACGTCAGCAAGTCTTGATTGAGGCTGCTATTATTGAAATTGTAGGTAGTGATGCTGATCAACTTGGTGTGCAATGGGCTTTAGGTGATCTCAATAGCGGTGTTGGATTAATTAACTTTTCGAATGTTGGCTCTAGTATCTCTAAGCTCGCAGCAGGTTATCTAACAGGTGGGGCAGCAGGTGCTGGTTCCGCACTCGGTACAGGTTCATCCATTATTTTGGGTGACTACAAAGAAGGTGCGAATGGCTCTCGTAAATTATATGGTGCTCTCATCCAAGCGCTAAAAGAAAATAAAAAATCAAATTTATTGTCTACACCATCCATCGTGACTATGGATAATGAAGAAGCGTATATTGTCGTAGGGCAGAATGTTCCATTTGTAACAGGGTCAGTTGCGACGACTGGAAACAGTACGGTGAATCCTTACACAACTGTTGAGCGTAAAGATGTGGGTGTTACTTTAAAGGTGATCCCTCATATCGGTGAAGGCGGTTCTGTTCGACTTGAAGTGGAGCAAGAAGTTTCAAACGTTGAAAATAGTAAGGGTCAGGCTGCTGACTTGGTGACAAGTAAACGAGCGATTAAAACTTCAGTTCTTGCAGATCATGGACAAACAGTCGTGTTAGGTGGCTTGGTTACCGATCAGACTGATGTTAGTCGTCAAAGTTTGCCTGTTCTTGGGGATATTCCTTATCTTGGTCGTTTGTTCCGTTCAGATAGTCGTGGCAATGAAAAACGTAATTTACTTGTATTTATCCATCCAACCATAGTGGGTGATGCTGAGGATGTGCAACGTATATCTCAACAACGTTATAACCAGCTATACAGTCTCCAATTGTCTATGGATAAAAATGGTAATTTTGCAAAATTACCTGAAAATGTTGCGGATATTTATCGCCCACAACCTGCGGTAAGTAGCTCACCATACCAAAAAGTTCCAACAACAACACAAAAAGAGGCTGTGGTTATCACAAAGCCTGTCGTTGTAGTTGAGCCTCAAATACAACGAAAAACGGTGCAGCTTCCAGCCAAAGCAACTGAACGCAGTAAACATACAGTGACAACCACGACGATTCGTCCTGCGTCTTCACAGTAGATGCACAGAAGCGCTTATGTCACAATGTTATGATTGAAAGAAATTATGATAAGGATAAACATCTATGACTTGGAAATTACAAGCCATTACAGGTGAATTTACAGGGCAAGAGATTAGTATTGAGCGTGACATGCTGGTGGGGCGGGATCAGGACGCTGAAATTTTGTTGCAGCTCAAGGACATTTCACGAAAACATGCTGCATTACTGTTTAGAGATGACCATGTTTGGGTAAAAGATTTAAAGTCTACAAATGGAACATTTGTGAATGGTGAGCGTGTTGAGCAGGAACAGGAAATAGAATTGCATGATGGGGATATGCTCCAGTTTGCCAGTTTTATATTTATGATTCTTGCTCCTGAGCGTTATAAGGCTGATTTACCTGAAATTGAAGTTGAGCCAGTAGCGGCAACGAATCACGATGTGGGTATGCCAACGCTTGCAGAGCGAGCTGCGGAGACTTCGATTAATCGAGATGGTATGCCACAACAAGTTGGAATTCCAAAACCAGCACCAATTCCTGAAGGTATTGATGTTCAGGCTGCTGCTGAACAGCAGCCGATCGCGATTGAAGAACCTATTTCTCGTGTTCAACAAGAAATTGAACAGCAAAAAAATGCATCGATTGGTTTAATTTCAATTGTTGTACTCATCATTTTAGCTGTGATTGCTTGGTTATTCTTTAAATAATTATATTAACCTTTTACAATCAAGGCATGCCCATATGGGCGTGCCTTTTTATTTCTTGAGTCGAAATCTATGTCTGTTGCTCAGTTACAACAACGAAGTTTAATTTTATTTGATTTAGATGGGACGCTTGTGGACTCGGCGGCTGATTTATATCGAGCAATGAATCTAAGTTTGGAAAAACTGGCATTACCATTGGTAACAGAGGTGCAGATTCGAGCTTGGGTAGGCAAGGGTGCGGCTAAACTATGTGAGACTGTCTTGGAGCATTTGTTTGGGCAGATTGATGCCCAGCAGCAGAAGCAATTGCTTGATACTTTTGTTGAGATTTATGAACAAGAATTATGTGTAAACACCAACGTATATGAAGGTGTTTTACCATTTTTGGATTACTGCCAAGAGCATAATATTACGATGGCTTGCGTAACTAACAAACCAGAGCATTTAGCGCAAGGTATCCTCGATATTTTGCAGTTAAGCCCATATTTTAAGATGCTGGTTGGTGGTGATAGTTTAGCTGAACGTAAACCTCACCCTTTGCCTTTATTACACTGTATCCAGCAGCAAAATATTACAGCCTCGCAAACTTTGATGATCGGTGATTCGAGTAATGATGTGGAAGCCGCCAGACGTGCAGGTATTGATTGTATTGTGGTCAGCTATGGCTATAATCATGGGGAAAGTATCTATGACTGTCAGCCACAGCAAGTGGTCGATAGTTTGGCAGAATTGATAGAAGATGATTTAGTCAGGAGACAAGCATGAGGTTTGTTATGGTTTTTCGATGGCGGGCTTGAGAAGGCACTACAGAAAAAACGCACAGAAATTAAAACCATAGAGAAGATTCATGACGACCTTAGTACAATTTGAGCAATTAAAATCAGCAGGCTATAACACCATTCCTGTGTATCGCCAACGTTTAGCCGATACAGAAACCCCACTTTCTGTTTTTGCACGTTTTAAAGAACAAAAACAAGCTTATCTCTTTGAGTCCGTTGAAGGGGGGGAGAATTGGGCGCGCTATTCAATGATTGGTTTAGGGGAGTCGATTGTATTTTCCTGTAATGCAGGTGTATTGACCATTCAGCAAGCTGATGGCTCGCTTCGCCAGCAAGACTGCGCTGATCCATTTCAGTATATCCGCGATTTTCAAAGTCAATTTAAAGTGCCAACCCAAGTTGAATTGCCTGAGTTACCAAGTTTTACTGGTGGCTTGGTTGGGTATTTGGGGTATGACGCGGTACGTTATATCGAACCAAAACTTAGAAACGTTCCCACGGCTGATCCTGTGACGTTGCCAGATCTTTGGTTAATGTTGTCTCAAACCGTGATTGTGTTTGATAATTTAAAGGACACTTTGTTTTTAATTCATCACGCAGATGCGAGTCAGTCTGATGCCTATAAGAAGGCTCAGCAGAAGTTGGATCAACTTGAGCAATTGCTCGCTACGCCTGTCAGCTTACAAGCGAAACCTCATACTGCGCCACATTTCGAATCCATTACGGGTAAAGAAAAGTTTCTAGAAACCGTTGAGAAAGTAAAAGAGTATATCCGTGCAGGCGATGTGATGCAGGTTGTGCCTGGTCAACGTATGGTGTCTGACTTTGATGGTGAGGCTTTACAAGTTTATCGTGCATTACGCCATCTCAATCCATCGCCGTATTTATTTCTAGTGCAAGGGCAAACGCTCACAGATCAAAAGCCATTTCATATCGTGGGTTCTTCGCCAGAAATTCTTTCACGCTTAGAAAATGGTATTGCAACAGTACGTCCTTTGGCTGGAACACGACCACGTGGTAAAACTAAGGAAGAAGATCTTGCCTTGGAACAAGATTTACTCGCAGATGAAAAAGAGATTGCTGAGCATCTCATGCTAATCGATTTAGGTCGCAATGATGTTGGTCGCGTTTCTAAAATTGGTAAAGTGCAAGTGACTGATCGTATGGTGATTGAGCGTTATTCTCATGTCATGCATATCGTGTCTAATGTGCAAGGTGAAGTACGTGATGACGTGGATGCTTTAGATGTGTTTAAAGCAACCTTTCCTGCTGGAACCCTTTCAGGCGCACCAAAAATCCGCGCTATGGAAATTATTGATGAAGTAGAGCCAGTTAAACGTGGTGTATTTGGTGGTGCTATAGGTTATTTAGGCTGGCATGGTGAAATGGACATGTCGATTGCGATTCGCACCTGTGTGATTCGTGATAAAAAGGTCTATGTACAGGCAGGGGCAGGCTTAGTTGCAGACTCAAATCCTGAATCAGAGTGGAATGAAACCCAAATAAAAGCTCGCGCAGTGATCAAAGCGGTTGAATTATCATCAAACGGATTGATTTTATGAGTTTTTAACGGTTTTTTTGAAAAAACCACTTGCATCGATTCAGAGTTTTGCTAAACTGCACACCGTTCCGATACGAAACGTACGAAACACTAAGAAAGAGCCGGCATAGCTCAGTTGGTAGAGCAACTGACTTGTAATCAGTAGGTCCACAGTTCGAATCCGTGTGCCGGCACCATCTTAAAAGTTTGGTAGTATAGTGTAAAGAACAGCACTGTGTAAGTGTGATATGGTGAGATTCCCGAGCGGCCAAAGGGGGCAGACTGTAACTCTGCTACGAAAGTTTCGAAGGTTCGAATCCTTCTCTCACCACCATCTAACTTCGATTGAAGTGGTAAGTACCAACATGCGGGAGTAACTCAGTTGGTAGAGTGGCAGCCTTCCAAGCTGCATGTCGCGAGTTCGATCCTCGTCTCCCGCTCCATCGAAGATGTCGCTCTTATAGCTCAGTGGTAGAGCACTCCCTTGGTAAGGGAGAGGTCTCGAGTTCAAATCTCGATAAGAGCTCCAGATATACAGCTTAGTAGAATTTATACAAAATTTTTAAAGAAGCAGGCTATTATAGTCTGCTTTTCAAGTATTGGGTGTCTAGTTTTTTAGGCGAATGTCGATAAAGAAAGTTTTTCAGGGTTGTTTTTCTCTAAACTGGTGTCGACGTAAACGAGGAAAATCAAATGGCTAAGGCTAAGTTTGAACGTAATAAACCACACGTAAACGTGGGTACAATTGGTCACGTTGACCATGGTAAAACAACTTTAACTGC
>NZ_NHRP01000055.1:0-9782 GCF_002165385.1 Acinetobacter sp. WCHA39 | reverse complement strand
TTGAATGATTTCTTCTTGGTCTACGTGCCATAAAATACTCCATATATTGATGTTTATAACATCATTTGAGGAGCAGAATATCACTTATAGGAGTTGTTCAAATTTACGGATCCATCTCTTCTAAACATACTGAAAATTTTGATTTTCGTTGTAGCTTTAGTTATTTTTATTAAATTCATTATAAGTGAATACTTAGGTGTAATTTTTAGCAAAGAAATTACAGTTTTTGCGGGGATGTTTTTAGCACTCGCAATTCTTGTTTATGAAATTATTTCAATTTGTATATCTAGACTAATTAATAAAATTCACTATGACGCAGATCAACGTGAAGCTATTGAAACATTTGAAAAGCATCAACTTAATGTTGGCTTTATCGTAGCTGACTTGCCAAAAGATCAAAAAAACAATGAGTTAAAAGATTGTGTTGAAGCTTATATCACTCTAGCGAAACAAAATTTACCATTTGTTTTGATTAATTCAGACAATGTATCTACTTCAGGAATATATTTTTCAGGGCAACGTGGAAAGCGTGACCATAATAAATACAAAATCATCATTAAAAGAAACTTAGACTAAAAACAACCTTTTAGAAAAATAAAAAAGCCAGTATAGAACTGGCTTTTTTTGCTTAGTACGCTTAAAAATAATTTTCTTCAGGATACCTAATTCTTTGTAGAACAACTCCAATTAAGCCCGCTACAAGCATGTAAACCGCTTTCATATACCACATGCCCCACATAACGGTAATTGTGGTCGCTGAAAATTCTTGTACTGGCTGACCAAGAAAATTAGTTGTTTGATTAAATGATTTTTCTGAAGCTTCAAGCGCATAATAATTTAATGCAGGGAATAAGCAGACAACCAATAAAACAGCTACCGTAGGGTAAAGCATAGCTTTAGGTATATCCCATTTGATAGCAAAGTACAGCGCCACTACCAAAGCAATTAAGCCAACACTAGACTTCATTCCAGTGGCAAAATCTAAACCTACGGCACTTGAGCCTTTCCATACTAGAAAGCAAAAAACAGCTATCAGAAAAGCGACAAAGCCCGCAAAAATTTTAAATTGTTCCTGTTCTTGGTAATCCATATATGAATCCTTAACTATTAACTGCGGTGTCAGTATGATTGTTATAGCCTAACAACGGTTTATTTTCAGGTGGTGGAATGTCTACAACGTCCCGATCGACATTGACCAGAATTGATGTGAACTCACTTGAAGCAATCAATTCCTTTGCTTCAGTAATATAAGAATCTTCAGTCTGATCATTGATTAAGTAAAATGCCGTTGGTGGGTTGGTGTCTGTAAGCAATACGTTTGCAATTGGACTTTTAGGGCTTAGATTATATCGCAAGCACTTAATGAATGACCTATTCTGCATTGTAAGCGTGTCTAAGAGTTCTTTTTCACCCAAGCTCTCAAATGGTAGCCAAGTTTGATTTAAAGGCACTAGAGCAATTTCTTCAATCTTTGCGATACCACTATCCGCAAATCCAAAAGTCCCAATTGCTAATAGGTTTACATCGTCTTGATAATGCGCCTGCTCAAGCTCGGCTTCAAAGCGTTTATTAACTCGGCTATACATTTTTGCATCCATAAATAAATGCAAGGTTGGGGCATGTTTTAGAATGATTCTGCCCCCATCAAAACGTGCATCTTCAATAGACTTAATCACACCAATAAATATTTTTAATGGGCGTTTATTGCCTTTAACTTTCAGGTCTGCCAACTCTGCTTTTCTTCGGGCTTCAATCTCATTGTGTTTGGTTTGGTCGTAATATTCAGGGATATAAACCAATCCACTTAAATCATCTTTTTTATTCTTTTTATCATTCAAAGCTACTTTTAATGCCTTGCGAAATTGAAACCAATTATGCTTCATGTTCGGTTGGTGGCGGTTTAACAAAGCTTCTTCAAGCAAGTAATCTAACGTCCCTTTTAAGGTCAATTTTGTTGTTTCAGCTTTTACAGTATCTTTAGGTGTATCACTTGGCGTAGGCGCTTGTTTGGATACATTGCTTTTTGACAAACTGAACTCAAACTTTAAAACACTTGCCCCTGTTTCATCTGTCTTGATAGCTTCCCCAATAACCTCGCCTAGTCCTGAAATTTCAGTAGGTGGCTCATAGCTTAGGCAACTAAAGTCGTGCTGATCTGCGCTGTTAGGCATACGCTTTAAAACAAAGTTTTCGCCAATTTTAGCGATATACATTTCAATGTTTTTTTGTGGCAGACAAGCGCAAATAGGTCTAATCCCTTTTTGATAACACTCTTGCAAAATTGCCTGTGTTAATACTTCATCATCAGGACTAACAATTTTTCCATTATGTATAAAATTATTCATAAAACCGCCCTCATTTAATATTTAGGTGTGTTTCGATTAGGCGTATTTGGGTTTTTAATACGCTGATTAGGTGCATTCAAATTGTCTTTTGGTGCATTCGCTTTTTGCTTTAAAAGCTGTTCTCTAAACTCTGTATAGACTTCAGTTTTATGCCGTGAATCGAATCTAGCTTTTGACTGGTCTTTAAACTCATTAAAGTATTTATCTGAATATTCAAGATTCAATTTATTGAAAGGAATCTCGTATTCTTCATTTTTAATTCGTGCTTTCATTACTGGCTTATCTTTAACTTTATAAGCATCAATAACTTTTAATTCAGTACCTTTTTCAAAAGTTACCTTTTTAAATAGTCCTGTTTTAATCTCAAGATCATTAGTAAGTTTTACAAGCTCACCTTTTGCTATATTCATATTGCCGTTAAACTTAACGATCTCGTCACCAAGTAAGGCTTTAGATTTCAAACTTGCTCTAACTTCAGAAACGATTTCTTCTTTAGTGAATGTTTTATTTTCACTGGTCAATGAATACAGCTTGCTATTTATTCCAAACAATTCACGCTTATTCTCTAAATGCAATCTATGATCATTTAAATAAGACTTCATTAAATTATCTTTAGATTCTACAAGTGTGAAGTCTGTAGAGAACTCTTTAGTTTCTGAACGTCCAAGTACCTTTTTGAAGTTTTCAAAAGCCGTTACTTCTCTTTCTACTGGTTTGTAATTATGGTCATAAGAAACTTTACCGTCAGGGGTCTTAACAGTTTCTTTTTCATTAGTTGCAAAAGTTAAAGCACTATAATTGATTTGAATATTTTGCTTATGTCGAGTTAAAGCAACATAAGTTAAATTAGCATTCATATTTTCACTAGCTACAATATAAGCACTATCTACAGTCATACCTTGTGATGAGTGAATAGTATTTGCATAGCCATGTTTGAACTGGTCATATTCCTTTAAATCAACTCTAACAATTCTGCTATCACTTTCCATTTGAACCATCATAGCTTTAGGATTATTGAATTTATCCTTTTCAAAACCTATTACTTTAGCCAGTTCACCATTACTAACTTTCATCTGTGAATTATTTTGTTTGAATACAATTTTCTCACCGATGGAAATATCTAAATCACCTTGATAGTTTTTCACAGAAACACTTTCAGGATTAAGCTTACCTTGTTTGATAAGCAATGCTCTAGCCATTCGATTTAGTTCATTCACATCACTATTTGAATGAGCAAGCATTAATTTACTTTCGCTAGAATCTTCACTCCATGACTTAACAGTTTTAGCTAAAGCTAGATCATGAGATTCGTATTCATTAACCATATTAATAGATTTATAAATATCTATTGCTTTACCTACTTCATGCTTAGAAAGATATTTAGATGCTTGAATCATCTTGTCAGATTCTTTGGCATGTTTCTGACGTTGAATATCCTCTAGTGAAGCAATATTTTTCTTATCTAAGTTTTCTTGAATATTTGCAAATACATGACCCGCACTTACTGCACTTAACTGGTAACTATCACCAACTAATTTTATTTGTGCATCGTGTTTTTCTACAAGCATAAGCAAGCGTTGCATATCTCTTGAACCGACCATGCCTGCTTCATCCAAGATCAATACAGTTTTATTATTTATTTCTAAATTACCGCTATCATACTTAGACAAGAAAGAAGCAATTGTACTACTTGGAATATCACAATCATTCGCTATAGCCTTAGCTGTAATTGCCTGTAATGCGATTCCATATACTTGATAATCAGATTCTTTATAGGCTTCAGAAACGGCACTTAGAACGTATGATTTACCTGTGCCCGCAGAACCATTCAACAATGTAATCCGATCGGTAGAAGTTAAGGTATAGAATGCTTTTTCTTGCTCACTATTAAATGTTCTTGTTTCAGCAACACGTACCGCATTTAAAGGTAATTTCTCAACTAGATTAAATGGTTTTTGAATACGGCTTTCCTCATTAGCATTATAGATAAATGTTGAGATTGATTCCTCAATACCTACAAGCTCTTTAGAAGAAAATACGACTTTATCTTTACCATATAAAGTAGCCATATCAGGGCAAGTTATTACCGATTCATAAGCTTTTAAATATTGTTCTTCACCATCTGTATGAGCCATTAAAAAACGCTCTAGCTCACGCACTGAAAAAACAGATTGATTAGAAGTTAATGCTTTAATTGCTTCGCTTGGGCGCTCAATTATTATTTCACCATTTTGATGACGTACTTGCTTAATATTTTCATTGATATGGTATTTGTGACTGCTAACGTAATCAGCTCTAAAGTTTTGGCTAGACAATTCAATACCTTGCTCTTTAAAACTTCTATGATCAATACGTGCATCAATACCTAAGTTTTCACAAAAATCATTTACATGGTTAGCCCATTCTAGGCGGGTATCAACCACAAACATTTTAGAAGAAAAATAACGATCTTTACCCGCACCGCCCTTTTCAGGGTTTACTGGATTATAACGCTTAAAATGCTTTACTTCGTCACGCTCTATACCGTCTAATTTTCTTTCAGAAAACATAAGGTGAACATGCGGGTTTTGCTGACCATCACTAGCTAGAGGACTATGAATTGCATAAGAATAAGTGAAGTTTTCACCTAAAGTTTTTTCAACAAATTTCTCTACTAATTCTTCTCTTTGTTCTTTATTAAGTTCTCTAGGTAATGAAATTTCTAATTCAGTATAAACACGCCCATTAATACGCTCATTCTTATCTGCTGACTTCCAAAAGTGTTTTGCATCAGTAGCCCATGACGGTAAATTTCCAGATTTAATATTTTCTAAATCATCTCTTTTATACTTTCCATCACGGTTAATGTAGGCGTAATGATTTGCGCCACGAGTTCCTGTAGAACCGTATTGCCTGCCTGTCTTAACTGATAAGTGATAGATCGCCATTTTATGCCTTTTTTGCTTTTGCTTTTTCTGTTTCTCGGAGAGAAACGCGGAAGCGTGCATTCCTACTGCTATAGTCATGATAACCTCTCTATATATTCGCTACAAGTGACAAAACAAATGCTTGCATTTGTCCGATTTTGAAGCAATGCAAGGCATTGATTTTAAAAGCGGTTTTTGGGGCTGATTTTTGGCTTTTTTTGTAATTTATTTTTATATAGATATGGGGTTTCACCCCAAGCCCCACATAAGGGAATAATTCCCTTATGAATCCCTACACTTCGCCAGTGGGTCATCGGGGGTAGACACTTCGTTTACACCCCCTTTAGGATTAGTGTGTTTTTTTGATTTTTGCTGATCAATATGTTTTCAGATGAGCCGTGAGCCTATGGCTTCCGTTCAGTCTGAAAAATATTGACAGTGCTATTGCCTTTGCGAACTCTTATAGTTTTTTGTTGCTTTGTATTTTTTTGGGATTTTTTAATTTTTCATTGTGATATTATTTGATCACCTTATAACTTTTGGATTAAGAAAATGAATATTGAGGATTTTAAATTTACTGAAGATCAAAAAAAATTCGTCACTGAAGAAATTGATCGTTTAAAAAAACTTGAGAACAAAAGTCAAACTGAAGAAATTATCTTAACTTTAGTTTCTAACATTGAATCAGGTACGCCAACGAAACAGCAAATTAGTTCTTTTGAACGGATTATGAAAAATGAGTTTAAAAAATATAAAGCTCGTTTAGAACTGGAAAAAATCAAGGAGGATGAAAAAAAACTTCTTGCAGGTTTAAAAAAAGAAGTCCAAGTTGCACAAGCTAAAGATCGAAAAAAACGTGAACACAAGCTTATTACAATTGGCGCTCTTTTTGAAATGGTAGACTTCCCATCTGAAGATAAAGGCATTATCACTGGGATGCTTTTAAGTGCTATTGAAAATGCAAAAAATAACCCAAGTTATTTTGATAGTTTGAAAGCTTCAGGTGACAAATTTATTAATGATCGTGAACAAGCAAAAAAATCAAAAAGCACTTTAGTTGATAATTCAGGAAGTGTTACTGCTGAATGACTAAAATTGAAATATCTTATATTTTGTCGCAACCCTGCGGGATTGCTTTGTAAGTCCCGCTTAGGGGCAAAGGGGAGTAGTTGCGGTTCTGCGGTCAGCTCGACAAAATCACAGATTTTGTCGGCTTCGCTTGAACCTTGCAACGGTAATCAGGGAGGGAAGAATTTTTATATTTCTTCAGTTCGCAAAGTAGACACTTTGCTCTATTGATACCGCCTAGAGTTTAGTTTTTAATATCATCTTTAAAAATATATAAGCAGGCAGTACCAAATAGCAAAGTTGTAGCTAGATTAAAAAATATTTTAATCATTTCGTAAAAATCTTGATTTGGTTGTCCAAGATCATTGTACCAGTGGCTACTTATAAAATTCCCAATGTTATACCCTGCCAACATTCCTACAAGTGTATAAATAATTATCATCAGAATTTTAGATTTATACTTAGTGTTTTTCATTAAAATTTTCCATTTGCTCTATGTTCTCATAGTAATCTAATTCAGTTACTTTCAACTCTAACAATATTGAGTGATAAAAGTTTAATGGTAGATTCAAAAGTTCATTGTGTACCGCCCATAAATCAACTTCAGATTTAAAAAGCTTAGTGTATCTTGGTTTGCCTTTTTGGATTCTTTCGCTTTCTTCTGCAATTAGTTCGGCTCTAATTTTATTTAACATATTGATCATATCTATAGCTGTTTGATCTATTGTATAGATATATGAAGTTTTGCCATTCATCCATAATTGAGCATCACGCTTATTGAACTTTGTATTTTCTTCATAGACTACATTATAAAAATCTATAACCTGTTCCCGACTGTATAAGCCATTCTTAAAGCATTCTATTTTGAACTGTGCATTATTCATATTAGTGACCTCAATAACTTTATGTTAGCTCTTACCTGTTAAGACTATGCTTTTTTGCATATCCATAAATTTGATTCGCAATGAACCGCAATTTTTTTGCTTCATTGGAATATCACCCGCAAAAAAATTGCGGGCGACTTTATCACCACTTTTTTGGTTTCTATATTTGATTTAAAACCAGTAATGTTGATTCTAAATCTTCAATATGTACACCTAGTTTTTGGGCTAGTCTGTGCATGTTTTTATCATCAAGTATTCTTAGCGCTTTGTGTAATGATGCATAATTATTTAATGTAGAAAACTCCTCTATTTTATCATCAATGTAAACTTGATCTAACCCAGCATCTTTAAAACACTCGATCACCTTTAGCCCAACAAAAGATAATTTTTCAATCATTTTAACCTTTCCTTAAATTGCTTCATTGATTAGTAAAGAAAGCCCCGCAGGGCTTACTTTATTATATTTGATCTATAAGGCTTATTACTCGTTTAGATGCGTATATCCCATTTGCATTTAACTGGCGTACCCAAGCGCCCCGACTTGGCGACCATTTAAAACCATTACTTTTTAAAATTTGGCGTATTTCTTCCGTAGGTTTACCATCAAATATAAACATGCAACGGTTTTCTATTTTGCATTCTGTATATTTATAAAGATCGTTCTCAACTTCATTTGAAGTTCTATTTTCAAGTGTTTGCAATTCTGCAATACGCTTTTTCAAGCGGTTAATTTCAGCATTATTATTCTGAAGTGAATAGCTTGCAAAACCAATTGAGCCATATTTAGGATTTAATACGTCTATAGCTTTTTCTTCAGAGAATCCAAGTTCAATTAATCCCTCTAAACGTGCATTGTGTTCGGGAAATTTTTTAATTAACTTGTTAGCCTTTTTCATTAACTCTTGCGCCTGCTGTAACTTCTCAAGCTTGCTTTTAAGTTTTTCTATTGCATTAGGGTCGTCACTTGAAATACCGCCCTTGCCTACGCTATCAGCTTTATTTTGATAGTATTCGGCTTTCTTCATTTCCTGAACTGATTTACCCATAATAGAGTGAATTTTAGAACGAAAGTTTCTATCTCGTTTTTCACTATGATGACCAACTAAAACTGGCTGTCCAAACGGTATACATTCAACCATTTGATTTGAACGTGTCGCCAATACTGTGCTTTTTACTGTTGCTTTATCAGCTAAAGCTTCATAACGATCTAAGCGGTTTTGTTGGCGTTCTTCATAACGGTTTAAGCGTTCTGCTTTGATTGCATCATTGTTATTTTGGTCGTTCATAATTCAATACCTTTTTAATTTAAGTCGCCAATCGACTTAATAAAAACATTATACCTAAATTGATTTGTTAGTACAAAACAATATATGTAAACAAGTGTAATTTTTATTGTGTGTCTTGAATGCTTCAGATTTGCGCTGTAGCGGGTTGTTTCTCTTTCCTGTGGTTTTGGTCACTCCCGATCTGAACCAAGCCCGCAGGCATTAAAAAAGCCCCTTGCGGGGCTTCTTTTCTTTTAATAAATCAATTTATAAATTGCTGTAGTATCTAAAACATTCCTATTTTTATGTATAACGTCTTTTATGTAATCACTAAAAAAAACGGCTCTGCGATTGATTGCAGGTTTTGAGCTGTATGTCATCATTGCAATTTTAGACAATGCAAATAAATTTACCACAATTGAAAATTCTAGGGCATTCAGGTTAAACGCTTCGTCCCATCCATTTTCCATATAAAAAATTGAATCAGATTGCAAAGTCCAAAAGCCGTTTTTAGTTTCCCATACTCCCCCGTCATAGCTTTCACATAATCGGCTTGCTTCTTGATATAAGATATTTTCCCATACATAAATTGTATGAGCCATTGCAACTGTATAGCGTGGAAATTCGCTTTCTTGCATTGACTGCATAGCAACTAGGTCGGTTTTATTAAAGCTGTCATAGCTCATGTCTGCGATTTCTTCATCAGTCAACAAAACTAAATCAGTCATTTTTTAATTCCTTTGTATGAGGTCGCCAATCGACCTGATAAATACATTATACCTAAATTGATTTGTGAGTACAAAACAATATATGTAAACAAGTGTAATTATTATTGTGTGTCTTGAATGCTTCAGATTTGCGCTGTAGCGGGTTGTTTCTCTTTCCTGTGGTTTTGGTCACTCCCGATCTGAACCAAGCCCGCAGGCATTAAAAAAGCCCCTTGCGGGGCTTCTTTTAATTATGCGTATGATGAAACATAACTGCGCTTATAAACCTTTGTGCCTGTTGCTAGTGTTTCGTATTCGTGCGGTGTCGCTCTGATATAGCTTGTGATCATGATATAGCCGTCTAAAATTTTCTTTTTAATTGGTTCTCCAATAAATTCGTTTTGCTTTGGTGATACTTCACTTTGCATAAAAGCCGTATCATGTGAGCGTTTAGCAATTTCCCGAACTTCACAAAATGCGCCTTTCTTAGAGATGGATCCGTAAATTTGAACAACTCCTATAAGTGATATTCTGCTCCTCAAATGATGTTATAAACATCAATATATGGAGTATTTTATGGCACGTAGACCAAGAAGAAATCATTCAA
>NZ_NHRP01000054.1:0-9855 GCF_002165385.1 Acinetobacter sp. WCHA39 | reverse complement strand
CAGTAAGTTTATTTCGCTACGGTTTGGACTATGTTCAAATGGCTATTCTACGTTTGATTGGTTTTGGAAAAAAAGAAGAATTTAAGAAAGTGCTCGCAATTTTAAGGAAGAAAAAGCCTGATAGGACAAGGGCCCTATGAAATTTGTCGTGTACAGAGTTAATTTATAAAAAGCACAACACAAATAGACAGTTTGCCAAAATATTAAGCATGCCATTTTCGGTTTGCATGCTAAACTATGCATTGCTTTGAAAAAGGATAGTCCTTCTATGCGGTTTGTTCATCTCGGTATCCATACAGAATTTTCGATTACGGAATCGATTGTTCGCATACCTGATTTGGTCAAAGCTGCCGTTAAAGATGACATGCCTGCGCTTGCATTAACAGACTTATCCAACTTGCACGCTGCGGTGAAATTTTATGAAGCTTGTTTAAAAAAAGGCATTAAACCTGTTTTAGGCAGTGTCATTCGACTAAATGACGCAGAGCACCGCGCAACCTTATTAGCTATGAGCAGTAAAGGTTGGCGAAATCTAACAGAAATCGTATCTCGGGGCTTTATTGAAGGACAACAACTTAGTATCCCATGCGTACAAAAAGAATGGATACTTGAACAATCAGAAGATTTAATTGTATTGCTTGGACAGCATAGTGATGTTGGCAAAATACTTTGTTCATCCAATCCACAAAAAGCAGAACCTTTATTAGAAGCATGGATTGAAAAGTTTGGTAATCGTGTTTATTTAGCATTAACACGTACTGAACGTGTTGGTGAAGAAGATTTTATTCAACAAGCCGTTAAACTCGCTGCTAAATATCAAATTGGTGTCGTTGCACATAATGATGTTCACTTTGTTGAACAAGATGATTTTGAAGCACATGAAGCACGTGTGTGTATTGCCGATGGTTATGTCCTTGGTGACGATAAACGTCCTAAGAATTATAGCTCTGAACAGTACTTTAAAACTGGTGAGCAAATGTCTGAACTATTTTCAGACATCCCTAGTGCCATTGAAAATACCTACCATATTGCCAAACGTTGTAATGTTACCTTACAACTCGGGACTTATTTCTTACCTGATTTCCCGATCCCAGATGGCTATACCATCGACACTTATTTCGAACATTTATCTAGTACAGGTTTAGAGGAACGCTTAAATCACCTTTACCCTATTGCTGAACGTGATGAAGATTGGGCTGAAATTCGTAAACCTTATGATGATCGTATCAAGTACGAAGTTGATATTATTTTAAAAATGGGTTTTCCGGGTTACTTCCTGATCGTCATGGACTTTATTCAATGGGCCAAAAATAATGGTGTGCCTGTAGGTCCTGGCCGTGGTTCGGGTGCTGGTTCATTAGTTGCCTACAGTTTAAAAATTACTGATCTAGATCCATTACGTTATGATTTGCTTTTCGAACGTTTCTTAAACCCTGAACGTGTCTCAATGCCCGATTTTGACGTCGATTTCTGTATTGCAGGTCGTGACCGAGTAATCGAATATGTCGCACAAAAATACGGTCGTGAAGCCGTTTCACAGATTGCGACTTTTGGTACGATGGCTGCAAAAGGCGCAATCCGAGATGTTGCACGTGTCTTAGGTAAGTCTTATGGTCTGGCTGACCGTATTTCCAAAATGATTCCGACCAAGCCGCTTGGCGTTGATCTAGTCACTGCGATTGACATGGAACCACAGCTCAAAGACATCGTGACCAACCCATCAAACCCTGATAATGATGATGCTGCTGAAATTTGGGAAATGGCACTTAAGCTCGAAGGCATTACACGAAACACAGGGAAACACGCAGGTGGTGTAGTCATTGCACCCGGAAAAATTACCGATTATTCAGCGGTACTGTGTGAAGCAGATGGAACAAGTCGTGTTGCGCAATACGATAAAGATGATGTTGAAGCAGCAGGTCTGGTTAAATTTGACTTCTTAGGTTTGCGTAACCTCACAGTTATTGAAGATGCGGTTCAAAATATTAATAAAAGAATCAAATCTGAAATTCCTCTCGAAATTGCAAATGTTCCATTAGATGACAAGGATGCTTATTTAGTCTTTGCGGACGCAAATACAACTGCGGTGTTCCAGTTTGAATCCGTCGGCATGAAAAAAATGCTCAAGGAAGCAAGACCGAGTAAATTTGAAGAAATTATTGCTTTCGTTTCTTTATACCGCCCCGGTCCAATGGATCTAATTCCAGACTTTATCCATCGTATGCATGGTGGTGAGTTCGAATATCTACATCCATTGCTAGAAGGCGTACTTGAACCTACCTACGGGATAATGGTTTACCAAGAACAGGTGATGCAGGCAGCACAGTTCTGCGCAGGCTATACACTTGGTGGTGCAGATTTACTTCGCCGTGCCATGGGTAAAAAGAAACCTGAAGAAATGGTTAAACAGCGCCAAATCTTTATTGAAGGTGCTGCAAAAAAAGAGATTGATGAAGCGACAGCAAACCATATCTTCGACTATATGGAAAAGTTCGCAGGTTATGGATTTAACAAATCACATGCCGCAGCCTATGCCCTTGTTGCCTATCACACTGCATGGTTAAAAGCACATTATCCTTCAGAATTTATGGCGGCGGTTTTATCATCAGAAATGCAGAATACTGACAGTATCGTATTTTTAATTGATGACTGCCGTAATAATAAATTAGAAGTGCTACCGCCTTCCGTAAATATGTCTTTGTATCATTTCCATGCTAGTGATGAGAAAACCATTGTTTATGGTCTCGGTGCAATTAAAGGTGTCGGCGAACAAGCGATGCAATCGGTCATCGACTCACGCATCAATGAAGGCCCATACAAGGATTTATTTGATTTCTGTCATCGAATCGACCTGAAAAAAATCAATAAACGTACCTTAGAAGCCTTAATTCGTGCAGGTGCATTGGATTGTTTAGGCATTGAACGCTCAAGCTTAATGGCTCAATTACCTGAAGCTGTTCAAGCGGCTGAACAAGCACGAAGTAACCGCGAAACGGGTATCATGGATTTATTTGGTGAAGTTGAAGAAGTTCAACGCAAACCTGCTAAACCTGTGAAACCGTGGTCAGACGAAGTTCGCCTTAAAGGTGAAAAAGATACGCTTGGATTGTATCTCACTGGTCATCCGATTGATGTCTATCGTCCAGAATTAAAATCGTTTATTCCAGCAAAATTAAATGAACTAACACCTACTCGTCGTGGTGTCACGACCGTCTTTGCTGGTTTAGTCGTTGATATTGCCAACTTCCCGAACCGTATCATGATTACACTAGATGATGGTACTGCTCGTGTGGAAATCAGCTGTAATCATGAGCGTTTTCAACGTTATAAAGAAATCGTTCGTCTAGAACAAGTCATTGTTATCGAAGGCGAAATCTACGAACGTGAAGGCTTTGATCGCCCAATGGCGCGTTTAAGTAAAGCGTTTAATTTAAATGATATCCGCCAAAAGCGTGCCCAAAGTATTCAAATTCGTCTCCCTCAAGATTTAATGACCAAATCTTTAGCCAAAGATTTACAGGCAATTTTATTACCTTATTGCAATGTCGATATGTGTCAGCATATTGCTTTACAAATCCAACTTGAACAAAGCTTTGCGACAGCAGAGTTGCATCTAGGTCCGCGATGGAAAGTCGCACCTTTAGATGAGTTGCTAGGCAAGCTACGTGATTATTTTGGTAAAGACGCGATTTTTATTGAATATCAAGTGAAGTCAAAAGCTGCAAAGGTAGCAGAAGCGCCTAAAGTAACGACAGTTGCACCACCACCTGAAAACATGTCTATAGATGAAGCACTTGATCTGTATCAAGCTGAAATCTCTCAATACTCTTAATTTTGGATGATATATGAATCTGTTTGACTCAAATAACGTGTCTAAACACTTGGATCATGTGCGTATTGTGATGGTCAATACCACCCTACCAGCCAATATTGGTAGTGCCTTACGCGCAATGAAAACGATGGGTTTATCTCAACTCGTTTTAGTTGCGCCTAAAACCTATCCACACCCAGATATTGATGCTTTAGCAGCGGGTGCACAGGATTTAATTGAAAAAATTGAAATTGTTGATACTTTAGAGCAAGCTATTCAAGACTGTCATCTCGTGTTTGGAACCAGCGCACGTAGTCGTACCATTCCATGGCCGTTACTGGACGTACGTCCTGCTGCAAAAGAAGCGTTACAAGCTGCAACTCAACAACAAAATATCGCTATTGTTTTTGGTCGTGAAGACCGTGGTCTCACCAATGAAGAACTTGCTTTAGCCAATTATCACTTAACCATCCCAGTTAATCCTGAGTATGGTGTTTTAAATGTCGCACAAGCGATTCAAGTCATTTGTTATGAGTTGAGAATGGCTGCACTCGAACAAAATACGCAACAAATGACTGTTGTTCCAGATGATCACATGCAACTTAAACAACAACAGAGCATGGAATGGGATGAGCCATTAGTAACACAAAAACAAATGGAAGAATTCTATCCTCATCTAGAAAAAATGCTGACTGAAATCGAATTTTTAGATCCAAATAATCCTCGTTTACTTCCATTACGCTTACGTCGCCTGTTCGGAAGGATACAATTAGATCGTATGGAATATCATTTATTGCGCGGAATTTTCAGCCGCGTACAGGCTTTAGCCAAAGGCTCATGGAAACAAACCAATTCGGAGGATCATGCCCAATGATTAAACAGCTTAAAGAAGATATCGAGGCTGTATTTGCACGTGATCCTGCTGCTCGAAATACACTCGAAGTTCTAACCACCTATCCTGGTATTCATGCTTTGATCATGCATCGTATGGCACATGAGCTTTGGAAAAAAGAGTACAAAGGTACAGCACGTTTACTCTCTTCATTTAGCCGCTTTGCAACAGGAATTGAAATCCATCCTGGCGCAAAAATTGGTAAACGCTTTTTTATCGATCATGGTATGGGCGTTGTCATTGGTGAAACAGCTGAAATTGGTGATGATGTCACGCTTTATCATGGAGTAACGCTTGGCGGCACAACATGGAATAAAGGCAAGCGCCACCCCACGCTTGAAGATGGTGTGGTGGTGGGTGCAGGTGCTAAAATCCTCGGTCCCTTTACCGTCCATAAAGGTGCAAAAGTTGGCTCAAATGCAGTCATCACCAAAGAAGTTCCTGAAGGTGTAACGGCTGTTGGCAACCCTGCACGATACATTTTCAAGGATAAAACCCAGATTGAGCAGGATGAAGCACGCCGCCGTGATTATGCTGAAAGCATCGGTTTCCAGCCTTATGCCACCACTCAGGATCAGTCAGACCCAATTTTAGAAGGTATTCGTGTTTTACTGGATCGGATGCAGCAAAATGAAAAGCGCATGAATACCCTTTGCCAGCGCCTCTCGCTACTAGACCCAACATTTAACGGTCAAAAACAGAAGACCCAGCCATTTAGTAAAGAAGAACTTAAAATTATTGAAGAAGTTAGACGTGAATGTGAAGCTCAGAGCAAAACTTCTTCGAACTAATCCAATTTATAAAAAATGTAACAAGCTTCTCGTTGCAAGTTGGTTTTGCTTTTCCTAGACTGGTAAAACCAACGACCGACCTAGTTAATTCACTAAAATTAATGGATGTAAAGCATGAATTTTAAGCCTTTGGCACTTCTTGTACTTTCAACTTTTGTTTTAACTGCATGTAGTACACCACCTCCTGTAAAAAAAGAAGTTGCGGCACCCCAACCTTTTGTATTCAAAGAACCTGATCCAACTCCCCCATTTTACGCTTTAAATCCAGTTAAATATGATGCGCCACCAAGTTTTGAGCTTGCAATTAAGGATGCAACAGCACAGCCTGTGACCAAAATGGTGGTAAGCCTACAGAATGACCCATCAAAATCAACCACACTTGAAGTGAACAAACTGATTGTGCCAACGGTCAACAGCAAACAGCGCAACATGAGATATGCCGTGCTTGCAGGCGATAATGAAGTTGATGTGACTGAAATTGATGATTTCCTGCAACTGGTTGAAGGCAAGGCCCGTCACTATCCACCACGTTTTACAGAACGCCAAGAACGTAAAGGTTATGAGGCAAAACTTCGCGAAATTACGCAGAAACTCGATGCTTTAGCAGAAAAGCCCAATGCTTCTCTGGATGTACTTACTCGTGCATTTAAAGCAAGCGTTATGGCACGTAATATGGACTTAGGTACAGCCTATACAACAAAATCTCTCAACTACGCACAGCGTATTCTTGCGATTAACCCAAATGACCCTGAAACTAATTTCTGGTTTGGTTTTGGTCTATCTGAAGGTGGCGGTCAACGTGAAGCGATTCCATATCTAGATAAAGCGATTAAAGGCGGTGTACAAGAAGCCTATCTTTCTGCCGCAAACAATTTTCTTTGGCTAGAACAAAAGAAAAATGCCATCCAGACCTTAAAGAACTATAAAGTGAAATATCCAGATGAAGCTGAAGTGGCTGACCGCCTGATTAGCGAAGTCGAATCTGGTAAGCGCTGGAACGTATGGCAAGTGCTGAACTGATTCAGATTTTTGTAAAAATAGACTGCTTAAGGTAGTCTATTTTTTTATGCCGATTGAAAAAGCAGCCGTTTTTCGTATTATAGCTTTAATCTTCGCACTTAATTTGCTGAATTCCGATGCTCGCATTTACTCCAAATTGTCGCCTCTTTGTTATTACCCTGCTGAGCACGATGGTGGTCGGCGGTTGTCAGGTGGTCAGCCTTAAACAACAGGCGATTGATGTCACCATTGCCAACGAACGTAACAGCATTTTAACCCAGAACAAATTGAGTGAAGCCAGCCTCAATGTCCTGTCCATGTCGGGCAAGGAAGCCAAAGTCTGCTCACAGACACCAAACGAATGTATTGCCGATCTGCATAAAATCCCGCAAATACAGGATGAACAGTTGCTCTCAACCGCAAGTGAGCTTTATCTGGCCAAATCTATGGCACTTTCAGATTCATCTGAATGTAAAGTAAGTAAGCTAACCAAGCATAAGTCTGAAGATGACCAGAAAATTATCCAGAAAAATTATGAGAACTGTTTAGATCAGCAACTGGAAAATCTGGATAAAAGTATCCGCTATAGCTATGCCTATTTATTTAAAACCGCCCGAAAACCACAGGAGCGAATTTTTGATAACCGACAAGTCCAGATTCGGGATTTCTACAATCAGGCACTGACCCAGTTGGTGAATGTGCATAGTCTAAGAAATCCCACCACCAATATTACCCCAACAATTAAAATTGGCAAAAGCACCTATACCCTTGATATTCAGTCTTATCAACGCCTACAGGACATGAAGCTTGAGAAGTTCATTTCCAGTTATAACATGAATTTTTCTGGATTAAGAGCAATTAACCGCCGTGATGGTTTCGGTTCTGATTTTGTCGCAGTTTTTCCATCGACAGACTCATTATCACAAGAAAATAAATACATTCTTAATCCTTTAACCCATGATTATCCTAAAGGGATAAATCCTAATATTCATAAAGCACGCTATTTAGCAGCCACAATTATTGCTCAACCGAAAAAATCGAATGCAACGATAGAAGATGTTTTAACAAATCCGAATTTTGAAATTAAGGTTTATGATCCTTATAGTATTGAGAAAGTAGAGATTGCCGGTAAACCATATTCATTAGCAGCAAATTTTTCTGCACCCTATGGTTTATGGCTAGCAGAAAACAATTTAGGTGCGGCTGCGTATTTGACCTTAATTGACCGCGATCAGCATTTGGCAATGCCGCATCTCTATATGCTGGAACCCTATAACCCGAATAAGAAAATCATTGTATTAGTACATGGTCTGGCAAGTAGTCCTGAAGCATGGATTGCGGTAACTAATGACATTATGGGTGATGCAATATTAAGAGAACATTATCAAGTTTGGCAAATTTTTTACTCTACCAATATGCCAATTTTGGAAAGCCGTTTTCAAATTTATGCTTTATTAAAACAAGCATTTGGTTCACTTAATCCCAAAGATGCAGCAGCCCAAGATGCAGTTTTAATTGGGCATAGTATGGGTGGAATTATTAGTCGACTTTTAGTGAGTGATGCAGATATTTCTAAACAAGCTTTAGAATTGATGAATAATCGCCAACAAACACGTCTAAGAAAACACGCTGTCATTGGTGAAAGACTCAAAATGAAACCAATTGAAAATTTTGATCGAGCTATTTTTCTCGCAGCACCACACCGAGGTACAGATTATGCAGACCGATGGTTTACTTTAGCAGCAAGAAAAATTATTAAAATTCCTGCAACTTTCTTAACGACCCTTGCAGATACGCTGGCCAGTTATGATGTTGATTTAAAAGACTTTGTCAAAACACTAACGAATGATGTCATTCAAAATGGACCAAGTGATCTAAGTAAAAAATCTAAATTTATGGAACTGACAGCTAGTATCCCACCCGAAAAAGGCTTAGTTTTTCATTCTATTATGGGCAATATTACTAAAAGTGATGATCCAAATGTCATTACAGACGGGATTGTTCCTTATAAGAGTGCACATTTAGATGGTGCTGTTTCCGAGAAGATCTTCACGGGTGGTCACTCTATTCAAGAAACGCCCGAAGCTGTGTTAGAACTTCGTCGCATCTTACGCCAACATTTAGTTGATCATGGTTTATATAAACCGAAGAATTAAGCACACTAAAAAAGCCCCAAACAATTGGGGCTTTTTTAATCAAATCATTTACACATCAGAGCGAATCATATAATCAAAAGCGGATAGAGACGCTTTGGCACCTTCACCTGTCGCAATGATGATTTGCTTGTAAGGCACGGTGGTACAGTCACCCGCAGCAAATACACCTTTGACATTGGTTTCATTACGATCATTGATCACAATCTCACCACGATTGCTGAGTTCAACCGCACTGTTCTTCAAGAAATCTGTGTTTGGTAATAAACCAATCTGCACAAAGATTCCTGCAAGCTCAACTGTATGTTCAACATCAGTCGCGCGATCTTTGTATTTCAACGCCGTCACTTGAGCACCATCTCCGACCACTTCAGTACTGAGCGCATTTAAGATCACAGTGGTATTCGGTAAGCTGTTTAACTTGTCTTGCAACACTTGATCTGCACGAAGCTTGGTATCAAACTCAACCAACGTCACATGCTCCACAATTCCTGCAAGGTCAATCGCTGCTTCTACACCAGAGTTACCACCACCAATCACCGCAACACGTTTGTCTTTGAATAATGGGCCATCACAGTGTGGGCAGTACGCCACACCACGGGTACGGTATTCCGCTTCACCCGGTACATTCATTTCTCTCCAACGTGCGCCTGTTGAAAGAATAATGGTTTTCGATTCAAGCTTAGCCCCATTTTCCAATTCAACTTCAACCAGACCATTGGCTGTCTGATCTGCACCTGTGATCTTGCTGACACGTTGCAAATTCATGATGTCCACACCGTACTCACGTACATGGGCTTCCATATCTTGAGCAAACTTCGGACCTACGGTTTTTTGAACCGTCGTGAAGTTCTCAATATCCATGGTATCCATGACCTGACCACCAAAACGTTCAGCGACGATACCTGTTTTGATCCCTTTACGTGCTGCATAAATCGCTGCTGTACCACCTGCAGGGCCACCACCAATCACCAATACATCAAAAGCATCTTTGGCATTGAGTGCTGCGGCATCTTTTTCAGCTGAGTTGGTATCTAGCTTCGCCACGATTTCTTCCAAAGTCATGCGACCTTGTCCAATATGTTCATTGTCTTGAAACACCATCGGTACAGCTAAGATTTTGCGTTCTTCAACTTCTTCTTGGAAGAAACCACCATCAATCATGGTCGCCGTTGCATTCGGGTTATAGATTGCAATCAAGTTGAGTGC
>NZ_NHRP01000053.1:0-10924 GCF_002165385.1 Acinetobacter sp. WCHA39 | reverse complement strand
GGAAGGGATTCATCTGCTGTATCTCGAAATAAATAAGATATTTAGCTTATCATGTCAGCCTATTTGCAACAGTGCCCCAAAAAGTAGGGTATGTCCGGGTAAGTTCTGTCGAGCAAAACACTGGACGTCAACTTGAAGGAATTGAGGTCGACCGGATTTTTGTTGACCGTGCTTCAGGTAAAAATACTGACCGACCTAAATTTCAGGAAATGTTGAACTATGTCCGGGAAGGGGACAGGGTGATTGTACATTCAATGGATCGTTTTGCGCGAAGCCTAAAAGATTTGGTCACTGAAGTAGATAAACTGGTCAAACGAGGGATCGCCATCCAGTTTGTAAAAGAAAATATTACTTTTACAGCCGAATCCACCCCGATGGATAATTTGATGCTTCAAATGATGGGTGCTTTTGCACAGTTCGAACGTGAGATCATTTTAGAGCGGCAAAAGGAAGGAATAAAACTCGCCTCTGCTCAGGGGAAGTACAAAGGTCGGGTGCATAAACTAAAGCCTGACCAAGCTGAAGCTTTACGACAAGCATGGAAGGAGGGGAAGTATCCATCGAAAATGGCATTAGGGAAAGCTTTTGGGATTAGTCGTCAGGCGGTATACCGATATTTACAAGTTAGTGAATAGCTTATTGGGATTAGCAACTAAATTTAGTTTAACTTATAAAAATCATGAAACACTGTTCGAATTTTAAGCGTGGAACATGAATAATCAATAAAAAGCCGCTCTGCTGGTGCCCTATATTTCAGAACGGCTTGCTTTAATATAATGATATTTAAAGAGAAATATCAAGCATTACGTATAACGTGTATTATGTTAATTTTAGGAAAAGTGAAAAATAATCTACAATAGAATCTACGAAAAATTGGCCATCAATTATGCCTGATTTCTCCAGTGGAAATAATTGGATTGTGAGATCCCCCACTCAAAATCATAAATTAGAAAGAATTGAAGCATTTCTTTCCAATTATGCTTATAAACCTCACCGACATGATACTTATGCTATTGGCAGGACTCTTTCCGGAGTTCAAAACTTTCATTACAAAGGTACATTGCAACATAGCTTGCCAGGCATGACTATGGTTCTACACCCGGATGAAAAGCATGATGGTGAATCAGGAACATTAGATGGCTATCGCTATAGAATGATTTACATCGAACCAGCGATGATCCAAACCATTTTAAAGGGTAAACCTTTGCCTTTTATCAGACATGGCTTAAGTAATGATATTCGCCTGTTTAGGGCAATGGATAGCTTTCTAAATAATATAAATAATTATATGGATACCCTAGAAGAGGAAGATGCTCTATTTGATTTGGCAACTACACTGTGTGAAATTTCAGATACTTCATCTAACCAAAACAAAAAATTTGACTACAAGGCAGCAGAGAGAGCGCGTGAGTGTATTTTGGCGTATCCACATGAAAACTTAAGTTTGTCAGATTTAGAGAAACATGCTGATCGTGACCGCTGGAGCCTTTCTCGTGATTTCCGATTATTATTTGGAACTAGCCCACACCGTTATATGATCATGCGTCGCTTAGAAACAGTTAAGTTCTACCTTGCTCAAGGGGAGTCTATTGTTAATGCTGCTTTAAATGCAGGCTTTTTTGATCAGAGTCATATGACCAGACATTTTATAAAAACATTTGGTTTAACTCCCACTCAATGGAAAATGATAAATATTAAAAGATAGCCGTTCGATTTGAACGGCTAATTTGTCCTACAGCAGATTTATTCCATTAAGAAAATCTTTGAACATAAAAAGCCCTGATAAAATCAAGAGTATACCCATCAGCTTATTTAGCCGATTAAACCAGATAGGATTAGCAATTTTGTTGCCTAATACTTTTCCAACCAGAGCATAGGTGAATGGTGCGCCAACAGCACCAAGTGAAATCAGTAAAGAAACTATCAAGATCATGATTCCTGTGATTTTGGCTGCAGGGTACATAATTGTCGTAACAGGTAGAATGACGAGAATGGCTTTTGGATTTAATAACTGAATAAATAAGCCATTTAAGAATGTTAGATGGCTTTCTTGCTGTTGAGTTGTTTCTACATTCGCCCTAATCATTTTTATAGCCAAGTAGAATGTATAAATTGCACCCGCTAAAGCAATATAATGAATCAATCCATGTGGAATAACAGCTTCACCTATATAGCCAAACAATACGAATAAGATCAACATGGCGAAACCAATGCCTAGGTAAAATCCTATAGTCTTTTTTAATTGACCTGTAAGGCCAGAATTTAGCCCCATAAAATTTACAGGGCCTGGGCTATACATAACGCTTAATGTATAAAGAAATATTTCCACAGAGTTCACTCAATTAGATAGCAATAAACATCAAAGAGAGAACGGTATCGAGTTATAGGCCTTAAAGATTGTACGTTTGTGCTGAACTAATTAAAAATTTCTATTTAACTTATGTTCACCTAAAGTTCACTTCATAAGTGTATAAAGAAACTATGTATTGTATTTTCAATTGCTTATATAAATATTAGTCTTGGTTTAGAATTTTAAAGTTCATGAACTATGAGAAAAAACTAAGATACGATCAAAATTGTAGAACAACAAAATTATTTATACTAATTTACAAGCCACGCTGTTTAAGCGTGTCATTAAAAAATAAATCTTTTAATCTCTCCACACAATCTCCACACAATCTCCACACAACATCAGCAATTCATAAACACTGCTATTTCAAAATAGTAGTATCTAAAACCCCCCCTCTGAAAAAGCATGTCAACACATTATCATTTAATAGGTTCAATACTTATTACAACTGTACTTTTAATCGGCTGTACACAAGCCAAAGATGCTGAACAGTCCCCAACAGAAATGCCACCAGCGGTTGTCAGTACCATCACGGTATTACCGCATTCCATGAATTTAATTGAAAATCTTCCAGGCCGTGTTGTCGCTTACCGTATTGCTGAAATTCGCCCGCAAGTAGGTGGAATTGTTGATAAAGTACTTTTTAAGCAAGGCTCTTATGTGCAAGCAGGTCAACCGCTTTTTAAATTGAATTCTGAAATATTTCAGGCAGATGTAAAAAGCAATCAAGCCACTTTAAACCGTGCACAAGCTGAGGTGACACGTTTGCAGGTGCTGTTAAAACGCTACACTGAATTAGTAAAAGTAAATGCGGTTAGTCAGCAGGAATACAACAATACCGAAGCAGATTATCAAAAAGCAAAAGCCGATGTGGCGCAAATGCAAGCCATGTTAAGCAGACAACAACTTAATCTTAAATATGCGACTGTTACAGCCCCTATCTCGGGAACGATTGGTGAAATCTTAGTGACTGAGGGTGCATTAGTTGGTCAAGGTGATACTAATGCAATGGCCGTAATACAACAGATTAATAAAGTCTATGTTGATGTAAAGCAATCAATTAGTGATTATGAAAAACTACAGGAAGCTTTACAGCAAGGTGACGTGTCAAATACCAAACATACGGTTGAAATCCTAAATAGTCAGGGTAAACCTTATAACGTTACAGGTGAAATCCTATTTTCGGATACTAAAGTTGATCCTGATACGGGTGATGTCACAATCCGTATTTTAGCCAATAATGAAAATCAAAAACTTTTGCCAGGCATGTATGTTCGAGTCAATATGAGCCGAGCTCAAGTTGAAAATGCGCTCCTAGTTCCAGAACAAGCGATTCAACATGATATTAGTGGTAAAGCCAATGTTACGATTGTTAATCAAAAAGGTTTAGCGCAAAGCAAGCCTGTTCAGCTTGGTCAACGTTATCAAAATAACTATGTGATCAAACAAGGGTTACAAGCAGGTGAGAAAGTCATTGTTGAAGGGGCTGATCGTATACAGCCTGAGCAAAAATTAAAAATTAAGCAGTGGCAACCTACAAATATTAAGGAAAATGGAGGACAGCAATAATGTCCCAATTTTTCATTAGGCGTCCTATTTTTGCATGGGTGATTGCTTTATTTATTATTCTGTTGGGTGTACTAAGCATCCCCAAGTTACCTATTGCACGATTCCCAAGTGTTGCGCCACCACAGATTAGTATTACGGCAATCTATCCAGGTGCTACGCCAAAAACATTGAATGATAGTGTTGTGACCTTGATTGAGCGGGAAATGTCAGGTGTCAAAAACTTACTTTATTACAGTTCAAGTTCAGATAGTTCTGGAACAGCAACAATCACCGCAACATTTAAACCAGGTACAGATGTAGAACTTGCACAAATTGATGTGCAAAACAAAATTAAAGCCATTGAGTCACGCTTACCTCAAACAGTGCGACAACAAGGGCTGATGGTCGATGCTGCGTCGTCTGGTTTTTTAATGATGGTGGGCTTAAGTTCACCGAATGGCAAATATAGTGAAATTGATGTCAGTGACTATATGACTCGCTATGTGATTGAAGAATTAAAGCGGGTTGACGGTGTTGGTAAAGTCCAAAATTTTGGTGCTGAAAAAGCCATGCGGATTTGGGTCGATCCAGATCGTTTGGTTTCTTATGGATTGAGTATTCAAGATGTGAATACAGCCATCCAAAACCAAAACTTGCCGATATCACCAGGTCGTATTGGTGATGTTCCTGCTTTGACGGGGCAACAAATTACTATTCCTTTAACTGCTCAAGGTCAATTAGAAACTGTAGAGCAATTCAAGAAAATTAGTTTACGTGCTCAACAAAATGGCGCCAATGTTCGACTGTCGGATGTCGCTCGTGTCGAAATCGGGGCACAGATGTATAACTTTGCGATTTTAGAAAATGGCAAAGCCTCTACAGCTGTGGCGATACAAATGAGTCCTGGTGCCAACGCTGTCAAGACTGCAGAAGGTGTTAAAGCGAAAATTGAACAGTTAGGTTCAGCACTGCCTGATGGTATGAAATTCTCTATACCTTACGACACTGCACCTTTTGTAAAAATCTCGATTGAAAAAGTAATCATGACATTGCTTGAAGCTATGGCATTAGTTTTTATTGTCATGTTTATCTTTTTACACAATGTTCGATACACCTTAATTCCGGCGATTGTTGCACCGATTGCATTGCTTGGCACATTCTCAGTCATGCTGCTTGCTGGTTTTTCGATTAATGTGCTGACCATGTTCGGTATGGTGCTTGCGATCGGGATTATTGTCGATGATGCGATTGTGGTCATTGAGAATGTTGAACGCATTATGGCGACAGAAGGCTTATCTCCAGTTGAAGCCACATCTAAAGCCATGAAGGAAATTACCAATCCGATTATTGGCATCACCTTAGTGTTAGCCGCTGTATTCTTGCCGATGGCATTGGCGTCAGGCTCAGTGGGGATTATCTATCGTCAGTTCACCATTACCATGTCGGTTTCAATTTTATTCTCAGCTTTCCTTGCACTGACATTAACCCCTGCGTTATGTGCAACGATGTTAAAACCGATTGATCAAGACCATCAGAAAAAGGGTGTTTTTGCATCGTTTGATCGCAGTTTTGAGAAGCTGAACAATCGCTATGAACGCAGTTTATTTAAAGTAATTAAACATAAAACCCTCGCAATGTTATGTTTCTTAGGCATTGTCATTGTGCTGATTTTTAGTTTTAAACACGTTCCGACTGCGTTTATGCCAGAAGAAGATCAGGGGTGGTTTATGACTTCGATTCAACTTCCTGCGGATGCAACTCAAGAACGTACCCGTAAAGTCGTTGCTGAGTTTCAAAATTATTTAGACCAAGAAACGGGGATTAAAGACAATATGGCGGTCTTAGGTTTTGGTTTTAGTGGATCTGGTCAGAATACAGCGATGTATTTTACCAATCTATTGCCATTCGAAGAGCGTACTATTACGGCACAAGAAGTCGTGAATAATGCCAATATAGCGATGGCTGAAAGTTCAGAAGGTCAAACCATGTCTGTGTTACCACCAGCAATTGATGAATTGGGTAACTCATCTGGTTTTTCACTGAGATTATTAGATCGTGGCAATATTGGCATGCCTGCTTTAAGAGAAGCACAAGATCAGCTTTTAGCATTAGCAGCACAAAGTAAAATCGTGGCGGAGGTCTATCCTGAAGGTTTGCCAGATGGCAGTTCTGTACAGCTTAAAATTGATAGAGATAAATTGCAGGCATTAGGTGTTAATTTCAGTGATGTGACCGATATTATTTCAACCTCAATGGGTTCGATGTATATCAATGATTTTCCAAATCATGACCGTATGCAGCAAGTCATTGTGCAACTTGATGCCAAATCACGCATGAGTATTGAAGATATTCTTCAGATTAAGGTGAACAGTCAAAGCGGTAAATTGGTTTCAATGTCTGAAATAATTACTCCAATTTGGCAACATTCCCCACAACAATACAATCGTTACAACGGTCGTCCATCATTGAGTATTTCTGGCAGTCCAGCAGCAGGTATATCTTCAGGACAAGCCATGACTGAGATGGAAAATTTGATTGAACAACTTCCGAAAGGTGTGGGTTATGAGTGGACTGGGATTTCTCTAGAAGAAAAACAGTCGGAATCACAAACCTTGTTTTTATTACTGTTGTCGATGTTAGTCGTTTTCCTTGTCTTGGCAGCGCTTTATGAAAGCTGGTCAATTCCATTCTCTGTGATGCTAGTTGTCCCTCTAGGGTTGATTGGCGCCTTTTTAGCAGTAATGTTACGTGGTATGCCAAATGATATTTTCTTTAAGGTCGGCATGATCACGATTATTGGTCTATCTGCAAAGAATGCTATTTTGATTGTTGAGTTTGCAAAAGCACTAAGAGAAGAAGGAATGGGTTTAGTGGAGGCAACCGTTGCAGCCGCTAAATTGCGCTTACGTCCAATCCTAATGACATCTTTGGCATTTACCTGTGGCGTTATTCCTTTAGTCATTGCCAGTGGCGCTAGTTCTGAAACTCAAAAAGCGATTGGTACAGGCGTCTTTGGCGGCATGATCAGCGCAACAATTCTAGCTGTTATTTTTGTACCGATTTTCTTTATTGTCGTCATGAGCATGGTTGAGAAATTCTCGAAACGTAAAGCGGCACATTAAGCATCAAAACTGAGAATAAAAGCTGTGGGTTAACGAGTTTAGCCCACAACAAATCTTTCATTTACATCTTTATTTCAGAATTGATTTAATAAACCATCAATATAGGTTTAATCATGAAAGCTACCAATCTTGATCCGAAACGCTGGTGGATATTGCTCGCTGTCGTGCTTGCATTTCTGCCGATTGTGATTGATATGACTGTACTGCATGTTGCGGTTCCCTCATTAACCCAATCGCTGAGTGCCACAAGTAACCAAGTCTTATGGATTATTGATATTTATCCATTACTTATGGCTGGACTTTTAGTTCCGATGGGAACTTTGGCTGATCGTGTCGGCAATCGTAAGATTCTGCTGATTGGCTTGGTTATATTTGGAATTGCCTCAGTCCTTGCGGCATTTTCCCAAACGGCTTCTATGCTGATTGCCGCACGTGCTTTATTAGCATTAGGCGGTGCCATGATTATGCCCTGTGTATTGGGTATTATTCGCAGAACCTTCGAAGACAGTCGCGAACGTGCCATTGCGCTGGGTATTTGGGGCACAATCGGATCAGCCGGTGCCGCCATTGGACCGCTCATTGGTGGGGGATTGTTAGAATATTTCTGGTGGGGTTCAGTTTTCCTGATTAACGTCCCAATCATGCTGGTTGTCGCACCAATGTGCTATTTCTTATTGTCCCGAAAAGAAGCTATAACCCCTGGACATTGGGCATTTGGTCAAGCGCTATTGCTGATTGTCGGTTTGATTTCGTTTGTATATGCACTAAAAGCAGGCTTAGGCGGTAAACAGTCGTTGTTGATTGTCTTGCCTTTGGTCGTTTTATCTATCGGCTTATTAACCATATTTGTACGCAAACAGCTGAATTCTCCTCAGCCGATGCTAGATCTTTCGCTATTTTCACGTCCTGCTATTTTAGCCGGCATTATTATGGCAATGGTTGCTGCAGGCGCTTTGGCAGGGGTTGAGTTAACTTTGGCAATGGAGCTGCAATATGTCATTCGTTTAACACCGCTGCAAGCCGGTCTTTTTATGGTTCCGATTATGGTTGCGGCCGCTATTGGCGGGCCTATTGCTGGTTTTTTATCCAATAAATTTGGACTCCGTCTGGTTGCGACCATGTCATTAATATTGGCAGCAATTGCGTTGGTCAGTTTGAGTTATTCAGATTTTCATCATCCGGGAATCATCGTTCCCTTTATTTTAGCTTCGATTGGATTAACACTGAGTATTGGTTTAACAGCTTCATCCATTGCGATCATGGGCTCAGTACCTGCAGAAAAGGGCGGTGCGGCAGGTTCACTTGAAAGTACAGGTTATGAACTGGGTACAGGACTAGGTATTACTTTATTTGGTGTTTTCATGGCCTATATATTTGGCAGTCATCTTCAAGTGCCGTCAGATTTAACTGCTGTTTTAGCAGAAAAAGCCAGACTTTCGATTGGTGATACCTATTTAGTGGCGAGCCAGTTACCCGTTGAACAAGGTACAGCATTGATTAACGCAGGTAAAATTGCCTTCAGTTCAGCTCATGTTAATTTATTATTAACAGCAGGGATTATCATCGGGATACTCTCCATTGTGGTATTTTTTATGCTAGCTAAATATCGAGATGAGAATTCATTGTGATGAAATTTATTTGAGGATCATCAAACAGAATGGTTAAGTTCAGACATCAATTTATCTTAAATTTATGGTTTAAATTAAGCCGTATTAATCTGAACTTAACACATTATAAATGAGTTGATGTCTTACGATTTAGTTGAATAGTAAAACAGCTGCCACCTAAGTTTTTGGATTTAGAATAATAAATATGACCTTGGTGTGCTTCAATAATTGCATCAATCACTGCCAAGCCTAATCCAGTACCGCCATCTAGACATGATCTAGAGTCTTCCAGTCGATAGAAGGGTTTGAACAGGTGTTTAAGATGCGATTCATCAATACCAGGACCTTCATCTTCAAACGTCAATACCCAATGTTCTGCTGTGGTTACAGATGTAATATTTATTTTTCCAGCATTCGAATATCTTAGAAAGTTAGAGAACAATGCAATAAAGACCTGTTCCATCCTTCTTATATCAACGCAAACCAATTTATCCGTCAAATTTAAAACAATAGTTAAACCTTTAACATGAAACCGTTCATTAAACATCTGCAGACATTTTTCAATACTATTTTTTAAATTGGTCTTTTCTAGTTCTAATCGTAATTGTTTATTTTCAATAAGTGTCAGTGTCCGTAAATCTTCCACAAGGTAAGATAAGCCTTCGACTTGGTTCAATAAGCTTAGGTGTAAAGCTTTATCGGCAATAAATATACCATCGACAATACCTTGCAAGCGACCTTGTAATATTGTCACAGGTGTTCGTAATTCATGTGCAATTGCAGCATTCCAAACAGTTGAATTCTTAACTGATACTTCAAGTTGGTTTGCCATTTCATTGAAGTTCTCAATAAGAGACTTGATTTCATGTGGAATATCATGATGTGGCTGTTTAATTCTGAGTGCTAAATTGCCTTGTTGAATTTGTTGAATAACATCTGCTAAATCACTAATTGGCTGTGTATAGCGTTTTCCATATTTAAAGGCGAGGATAGTAGAAAGAAAAAAGCCTGTTAATAGCACTAAAAACAGCCAGATAAAGTCAACGGAGGTAACTGAAAATTCATTTGAATTAATAACTTGTGTATTTAGAAAACCTATTTTTATCGCCCAGCTATAAACAAAATAGCCAATCATGAAAGATAACAGCGTAATGCCTAAATTGAATAGGCTCATCATGATAATAAACTGGAAGTTAATTCCAACAGAATTTTTAAAAAAGTTAAATTTCATGATTTTGATCTAAGCGATACCCCACGCCACGGACATTGATTAATAAGCCATTTACATCATTTTCTTCAAGTTTTTTGCGTAATTTGCTGATATGGCTATCTACAGTGCGATCTAAAGCATCACTTTCAGGCATACAGTTTTGGATCAATTCATTACGTGTAAAGACTTTATTCGGTGTTTTTGCCATCAAAAACAGTATCTTATACTCAGTTAACGTAAGGTTGAGCAACTGATTTCTTTGACCATTTGAAATGTAAACTTGATGATGATCTGGATTAATTTCAATATTTCTATAACGAATAATATTAGTTATTTCCATATTTTGGCTTGTACTTCGTCTAAGTACGGCTTGTATTCGTGCAATCACTTCGTTTGGGTTAAATGGCTTAATAATAAAGTCATCAGCACCCATTTTTAGCCCCATGATCTTATTCACTTGATCATCTAAGGCAGTCAGCATAATGACAGGTAAATGACTTGTTTGACGGATGATTTGTAGAATTTCCCAGCCATTTAGTTTGGGTAATTTAATATCAAGGAGAATCAGGTCGATAGAGTTGGCTTTTAGGCACTCTAAAGCTTGTTGTCCATCCAATGCACGGATGACCTGCATGTTTTCATTTTTTATGTATTTTTCAAGAATGTCACCAATATCATAATCATCTTCTACAACGAGAATGACGCTGTTTTCGAAGCTGTGCTGTAGATTTGGATACATATATTTTATCTTAGATGAAGTAGCTATGCATTTTAACATTTAATTGTGTAATGGAGATGATTAGACGAGCAGTCATTTATATTTGTAATTGAGGGGTGACATATAATAAAATTCGTTGCATATCAGTATTAATGAACAAAATGTCAATTATCATTCATTTAACATAATGGCTGTTATACGAAACGAGAGTGTTAGAACCCATTTAAAGTGTCTATATTCTCACCAATAAAAATGTCCGGTTTCTCCGAGGTAAAATATGACTTTTGAACAAAAATAAGCCATTGTTTATTCTTTTTATTTCCAACAAAATTCCAGAACTCATCTACTTCGAGAGATTCATAATGACTT
>NZ_NHRP01000052.1:0-11939 GCF_002165385.1 Acinetobacter sp. WCHA39 | reverse complement strand
CTTGAACTGTGTTTCAGAAAGCTTCTTTGAATCGATGTATTTCATCCGCAGATTATGCATGAATGCCAAGAAATCTGGAGTGCAAATATCAACCAAAAAGAAGATCATTTTTTGATTTATGAAAGAGATCTTTTAACTCTCCATTTTTATTCATACTTGCAAGTTTTTTAAGTTCATCTTTTGTTGGCAACCTCCAATCTTTAAATCCTGCTAAATCAAATTGTTGGCATAATTTCTTAGCATCATCCCAACTTGTATTTATAGCATTCCCATGACAACTTCCATTTCTCCAGTTCTGTCCAATATTAATTCTCGACCACATTAAACCTGTACTTTGATCTATCCAGACACCCTCTTTTTCTCCTACTGTTTGACTTGTATTTATTGTAATGTTAGGTTTTAAGTCACTTTTATGTTCATCTATCTGTTTTTCTATTTTTACTTTAGGCTGTAAAATATCTATAATTGTTTGATATTGTCCTATAATTTTAGCTTCCAAACTTTCTATTTTTTGGTTTTGCTGCTCTAACTGTGATTGTAAAGCAGTAAAAGACTGATTTATTTGTAATAAATAACGGTCTGTAATTTCTGCTTGTTCTGTATTTTTAAAAAATATTGATAATTCAGATAAATCCATTTCCTTGGCTCCCAATTAAACATTACGTACTAGTCGAACTAAGTATTTATTGTATGTCTTGGTTTGATGTATAGAGGCATTTTTTTCAAAATCAACAACATAAACATAGCCTTTTAAGTTCGATTCATAAGCAGTATTTGACCAAAAATTCCATTTAATATTTTTTTGTGGCATAAACAATACATTCTGTAACGTACCGAGGCGATTCATCTTAAATAGAGTCTTTAATTCTTTTTCAGTTGGTAATCTCCAATCATTGAAGTTTTCCAAATTAAATTCTTTACATAGCTTATTGGCTTGATTCCATGATATTTGTTTAGCATGTCCTGAACATTGCTGGTTTTCCCATTTCTGCCCCAGACAAATACGAGACCACATCAGATTTGTACTTTGATCTATCCACACAGACTTATTTTCTTTTATTTCTGCTTGCTTTAATTTTGATTTTTCCAGTTGATCTTGCTGTAAAAACTGAATAATTTGATAGGATATTTGTTCTAAATCCATATTTTTTAAAAAATATGAGTATAAATGATCTATTTTTTTAATATGTATATCTTGTTGATATTCTAACTGAGCTTTTAAAGATATAATTTCTGATTTTAAATCATCTATTTTCTGATTCTGTATATCTTGCTGAACCATTAACAGATTTTTTAAAAATTCAAAATTTTGTGTTGCATCCAACAAATAATGTTCTGTAATTTCTGCCTGCTCTGCACTCTTAAAAAATAGTGAAAGTTCTGATATATTCACTGAATTCCCCTCTAACTAAATATTACGAACAGGTCGAACATAATTTTGATAATATCTTTCTTCAGATGATAAGTTTGCATGAAAGAAATCAACTACATAGTAATATAAACTAGACTCACCACTTTCCTCTGTATCTAAAGTACTTGACCAATAATTATGTAAAATATCTTCTAATAAGCTTTCTTTATATGAATTTGCAAGTGCTAACAATTCTTCTTTTGTTGGTAATCTCCAATCATTAAATCCTGCTAAATCAAATTTTTGACATGCTTTTTTAGCCTTGTTCCATTTCATATCTTTAGCTGCACCATAACATTTTTTATCTTCCCATATTTGTCCAATACTAATTCTTGACCACATTAAACCAGTATTCATATCTACCCAAACACCTGAATCATTTTTAACAACTTGTTTGTTAGACTTTAAAGCATCTATTACTTTCTGATGATGCACAGTTATTTTATTTTCTAAATGTTCTAATTTTTCATTAAAACCACTCAAAATCATCTCTTTACTTTGTAATAGTATTGTAGATTCTAAATGCTCTATTTTCTCATTTTGAATATGTAAAGCTTTGGTATTTTCTTCTAATTGTCGTTGTAAATGAGAAAAATATTCTGTCACATCAAATAAATAAGCATCAACAACTTCTGTTTGTTCCACACTTTTAAAAAATATTGATAATTCAGATAAGTTCATAATCACTTTATTCCTTAATGATGACGAACTAAACGCACATAAGACTTGGCATTATCTTTACGACTCATTAAAGATTGGCCTTTATTAAAGTTTACAGACCATGCAAACTCTTCATTTTCCAAATCAGATGTACTTGACCAATAACGCCCCCAAACATTTTCTTGTGGTTGAGATAAAGTTTGTTCTGAACAAGTATAACCCTCGCTTTCTAAAATTAACGTTTTGAGCTCATCCAATGTTGGTAATCGCCAGTTATTAAATCCTGCTAAAGTTACATTTTGAGCAGCTTGCTGTGCCTGTTGCCAATTCATCAGACTGGCTTGCCCCATACACTGATTATTTTGCCAGATCTGCCCCATACTGATTTTAGCCCACATCAGACCTGTTTTTGTATCCAGCCATGTGCTTCCATCATCGATCTGGACTGGATGATGAGCTAAACTTTGATGCTGATAATGATCACAATACCGACTTTGTAAAATCGAAAGTTTTAATAGCGTTGCAATAAATTGATCTAAAGCCAAATGTTGCATATTATTTTTTACTGTTTTGAGTAAAAGCTGAAATGATGCAATTTGTGGATGTTGCAAAGAGAATGTTATATATATAGCATCTAATTGTTGTTTTAAATATACTTGTAAATCTACTACGTTCTCATCTACTTGCTGAATAGAAGATTGCATGGTCACAATAAAATCTTGTATAGGTTGATAAATCTTTTTAAGTTCAACAAGCCAATATTCGTTCCACCATACAGATAATGGATGATGTTCAGGTAAATTGACAAATTGGTGAAATAAAGATAATTCCTCAGCATTCTGAATATTTAATTGTTTAAACCACCGCTCAGTTAAACGTTGTTGTATTTCTGCTTTAGATAGACCTTTTAAACGGGTCATATTCATATTTTGAATAAACTGACCATCAATACAAAAGTTCGGAATTAAATTTTCAATTTTGGCAGTCACATCAAAATGTTGTAATAAATATGAACGAATATCCCAATCCTGTTGCCAATTTAAAATTTGTTGACTATAAGAAGTATTAAACTCAAATTTCTCATGATTTAATGGTTTTAATAAGTCTGACCAGAAATTTTGTCTAAATTGAATGAGTTCTTTTTCTGACATTTCAGCAAAATCAAAAGCATTGATCTTTAATAATAAATCATCCGTTTGAAAACCTAAATCTTGCCATGCAGTTTCAATTCGTTGCTGCATACGATTGATCAAACGTTGTTGGCTATCTGATTGACAATGCGTAATAATAACCTGTAAATGTGATTTTTTCTCTACAAACTGTAGTTGTGCTTCTCCTAAAGCTTCAAGGAAATTATTTAAATGTGCTTGATTTAATTCGCCATCTAAACGATTGGCATGACACACATAGACTATTGCTAAATTATGTTCCCCAACTAAAAATTTTCTAGCGTCTTGCTCCGCTAAATCATCATCCCCTGAATTCCAGCCTGGAGTATCAATTAAAAACATCTTTGTAGGATGATCGCCCTCATAATAACCATCCCCTTGACTTAAAATAAATAAAGGCTCTTGAATCAATAAACGTAGACGATGGGTCTCAGGATCATATAAGCTCACTTGTTCTCGTGTAGGAAATTCCTTTAGTTCTTCCAAAATTTTGGCTTCATCCATATCTTCAGGTTTTTCAATCAAAAATAATTGATCTTGCTCACCATAACTAATTTCAAGTTGTAATTTAGTTTGAGCTTCCTGTGAGCTAATGGGTAAAAAAGGTTCTGGAATCTTATCTTTTAAAATTTCACGAATCACTCGAGTTTTACCTGCTGAAAACTCTCCAACAACCCGTATCGTCAATACCCCATCTTCAATTTTAGGTGTAACCTGATCAAGTTGTTGGGCAAAATGGTAAATACTCTGTACAACTAATTGTGTTTTTACAAAATCCATATCTTTCATCATCTATTGTCAGTCAATCCATATACCTTGATATCATCACATCAAGGTATATGACTAAAGAATTACAGTACATCAAGTACCGCTTGCAACTGTCGTTGTTCCTGCTGTAACTGTTGCAGATACTGTACTTTTTTTTCTGGTAACTGATCAATCTGTTGTTGTAATTGCACAACTTCATCCAGACGGGTTGCCAATTGACTATCAATCACATCACTCCAATAACCTTTCAGGTATTGGTAGATATAGTTTTGTATCCCTTGTAACTGCTTTTCAAATTGTTGTAACCACTGACGCAATGCACGAGCTTGATAGTTTTGCACCATTTGCTGTTGTTGGTATTGCTGATCTTGAATAGCTTGTTCAAGCTGTTGTGACAACTCTTGTTGTAAGCGATTAATTTTTTGCTCAATATCCTGAACTTCCTTTTGTTTTTGCTGTAAAGCAAAGCCTGCCAATTTATGTTGGCTGATCATCTCCTGTTTGCGCTCCGCTTCCTGTGTTAATTGTTGGATATGCTGATTTAATTGTTGTACCTGTGCATCCACTTCAGCCTGAGCTTCAGCGTCAGGTACATAAATCACTTGGGAGGGTTCATTAAAAAATCCACCTATTTTTTCTGACCATGTTGCAATCGATAAAAGGTTTAAGGCACTCATTTGTGGTGGCAATATCTGTTCTACAGTGCTTTTAGTCACTTTTACTGTTTTTTGTACAGTCTGAACCGCTTTCAGTGCTTTCGTCCCTAAACCAATAGCTTTCCCTGCTTTGAGGACGGCGGTTGAAGGCATTAGAATCAATGCCCAATCAAGCATCTCACCGATTTTACGCCCCATTTCTGAACCTGAATTGTCATAAATCCTTTGTTCGTACACCGGAATCGGGCTATTTAATACTTCTTGACGATTTTGTAATAACTCCTCAATCGTATGTTCAAGTTGCTGTAATTCTGCTTGAGATACATCAGCAGTATCCAGTGGTGTTATCCCTTGTTGTTCATCCTGTTTACTTAACAGTTGGTGTTTTAGCTGATTTAGCTGAGCAACTTGTAAAAAGTCCTGACTATTGATAGGTTCTAAATCAGGTAAACGTAAATTTAAATCCGTAATCGTCTGTTCTGGTAAGTTAATTTCACCAAATTTACTCATCATCTGCTGTACAGCCTGAATTGCATGAGCAACTTCTAAGCGGACAATTTGTGAACCCTGATTGATATACTGCTGCCACTGTTCAGCATCTACATTTATTGCTTGTAATTGCTGTTGCAAATCCTGTTTTTTCTGTTGAATCAATTGCTCAAGTTGCTGTTGTAAAGTGGTACTTTCCTGTTCCTGCTGTTGATACAGCTTTTGTTTAATCTCTATTAACTGATCGCGTTGATTCAATAGCTGTTGATGTAATTGTTGTGCCTGTTGTTCGCTCAGTTCTGCATTGGCTTGTTGTTGCTGTTGGTTATAGCCTAACGCATTTTCTAATTGTGGACGTAATTCTGCCAAAAAACGCTGAATACGGATTTCCTGTAATTGCTGTTTAGCATTGGCAATAAAATCTAAAATTTTTTCATGGTTTAAACCACGATAATGCGTTGGAATCAAAGTACCTTGATAGCCTGTTCGTTCTTGAATCTGTTGTTGCCATTGTTGTAAATTTGGTGCTTTTTCACCAAATGTAATCGCTTGTTCAATCTCATCCCAACGATTGATTACAATCAGAACATGCTTGCCATAGGATTGAATCAATTGAATAGCATCAAGATCGGCTGCAGATACTCCACGAGGTGCAACCAAATATAAAATGGCATCCGACTGCTGGATTTGAGCAATGGTGTAGGCGTGATTCTGTTCAGAAATCGACCCGAGTCCAGGTAAATCAATAATGATGACATCTTTTAACCAAGCCTGATTTATTCCCAAAACAGCACATTTTGCCTGTTCAGGTGCTTGTGTCGTCACTTGATCGAATTGATCACGCTGGATAAGTTCAATTGAACTATCCTGATTAACCAATTGTAATGTGGTTTGATGTGCATATTGAATTAAAGTTGGCAAAGCTGTGGCTTCTTCTTGTGCAGTATGCAGCCATTGTTCATTGAGTAAACAATTGAGTAGGCTACTTTTTCCAACTGAAAATGCCCCAACCAATGCCAAACGTAAAGGCTGTGCTTGCCCAAACATCGTGTCAAATTGTTGTTGTATTTCTTCTCGTTGTACACTAGGCAGTTGCTGAATCACAGTATTTAATTGTTGATATTTCATAATTTTATCCTAATTTTGCTTAAATACTACTTTGCAAGGCATCTTCTGTGCTGAACAATAACGCTCGTACTTCTATCAAACCTTGTTGTAATTCCATTTGACGTTGCTCAATCTGCTCTTTGCCTTGTGCAATCAATGCTTGAATATGTTGACGTTGAGCCAATTTCGCCTGTAGAGGTTCTGCCAACTGCTCTTGTACCTGTTGCTGTAAAAGTTTTAACTGTTCATTAAAAACATACTGAATATTTGGCTGTACTTGCGTTTTTAACTTACGAATTACTTTGTCTAATTCGCCTGATGTATTACGTACCAACTGTTGATATGTATTTTCAATGATATGCTGTTTAGTTGCCTGAGCCTTTTGTTCCATCTGTTGGCGTTTACGTTCAAATTTGGCAACATCTTGTTCAAATTTACGTTGAGCCATTTCATCACTCATCCGCTTACGACCTTTATCTTGTTCTGCTTGTTGCAACTTTTCGATATAAGCTTTTTGATTTGAAAATTCTTGAGCTCTTTCCTGTTTTTCCTGTTCCCAAGCTTCGACATTGCTATAATCATCTTCTGTGACTCGAACCTCTTTCGTCATTCCAGCCCACCCAAAAATACCCCATCTTGGTACAGTTTTAGTCCGAGAAACCTGTTTAGGACTAGGACGACTACCTAGGCTATTTTTTGCCTGTTCTGCTCGTTTTAAGGCGTTATATGCATATTCTAATGCAGCAGGATCAGCACGATTACTCGCAATCTCAATTTTTAAACGATCAATTTCAGCCTGTCGCTGGCTGATTTCATCCTCTAATTGAGCTTGCTCTGCTTCATAGTGATAAAGTTCACTTAAATCCAGATCAAAGTTCAAATCTAAAGTTGGTAATTCAAATTGAATACCACTCACTTTTTGCTGCAATTGCCCTGCATGTTTTTCCAGAGCTTGAGCATAGTCTGCTCGTAAATCTGCCAGCATCGTGACAATATGTTGTTGATGCTCTTGCATCAAGTCAGTGATATGTTGGGCTACATCATCATATTGCTGCTGTAACTGTTTTGGTAACTGTATATTTTTCTTCGCTAAATTAATTTCTCGTTCAATGTATTGTGGTGTGACCTGTACATCAATGTCATCTTTTAAATCCACCAATGGCGTAATGAGTTTTTGTTCTAGCTCTTTAATCAAATCATCAGCAGCTCGGTCATGTTCACCTTTTGCCATACGGTTGGTCGTTGTCAGTTCAAGTTCTAAATTTTTAATTTCCTGATCTAACTTTTCACTGTCACGTTGTCTTTCCATCAAAGACTGATCAGAAGCTAATTGCTGTAGCTCTTCTTCCACACTTGCAATCAGGTTCTGTTGTACATCAGTTAAAGTTTTTAAAGGTTTTTTATAAATTTCCTCTAATGCTTCGCCAGATGACAACATTTCAGCAATACGAGCAGATAATTTACCAATATTGGATTTTTCTTTTCGATCATCTGTTGCCAGCCCCCAAATTGCGCTTACCCCAATCAAATTTTGATCCTGTGTCATCTGAGCAATTTTTTCCGCAGGTACATGACTTAAATTTTTAGTAAAATTATCTTTAATAGTCTGATATTTCTGCGCTTCACGTTGTTCTAAAGACAACTTTTGATCTTTATGATCTTGTGGTTCAATGACGGTGTCCCACATATTAATAACGGTTAGAAATTTATTAAAGTTACGCTGTACTGTGTCAGATAAAAATTTCCATTCTGTTGCATTCCCCCCCAATTGACTGGTGCTTTGTACCCAAATAGCAATATGCGCCTCATTAATTGCTCGTTTGGTAATCGCTTCATGATGTTTATTAATCGACTGTAATCCTGGAGTATCAATTAAGACCAACCCCTGTTCTAACAATGGATTTCCTGAAGCAAATACTTCAATAAAATCGACTTTCTCCCTTTCACCCTTATTGGTTTCATCCAGTTCAGTTCCCCATTTTTCTAAGGCATCGTCTTCTTCCCATGCAATATCTTCATACCCATCCTGACGATGAATACGAATAAATTGATTCTGCTCACTTTGAGGTAATTGACGTACAAAGGTATTAATTGCCGTTGTTGACTCCTGTGCGGCAATTAATAAACGGATATTCAATAAAGCATTAATTAAAGTCGATTTTCCCCGTGAGAACTCTCCAATCACGACTAACTTTACTTCACCACTTGAATCTAAGGATTTTTCAATCGCCTCAAACTTATCAATTACATGTGTTAATTCTTTTTGTCCAAACTGCTGAAATAAACGCTTAGTTTCCTGTAAATACTGACCTGCATCCTGAATTTTATCCTGACGTGCCTGTAATCCCTGTGTTAATAAAGTTTCCAAAAAATTTCTCCTATATTTAAATTTTGAAACAAGCAATGATCCAATCCACCACACTCGCTTGTCCTACATTCACCATTTCCACCCCACATGTCTTACATCGTGGAAAAAATGCAATTACGTCTCTCGAGGGAGCAAAGATATCTGTTGCTTTACATTGTGGACACTGCACTTTCATTGGCTTTGGTTTCCATGCCATTGTTATCCCCTTAACGTTCCAAATACCCTTTTAACCCAACTTCCAACTCATTCTGTAAATGTTCAGGACTAATAATTTCGACATGCGGAATCCAATACCTGACCAAAGGTAAAAGCTGCATGGCATGGCTAATTTTACTAGATACCAATATCCCACCATCTTCTAATGTCTTAACAAGCTCTTGCTCTGGTAAAAGTTGGCGTTGCATAAAATGCAATACCACATCGGCATGAACTTTTAGAATCACTTCACTTTTTTCCTGACCAAACCAAATACTATCCTCGTCTTCCAATTGTTTTAAAATATCTGGATTCGGTTCGAATGTTGAAAGCTCATGCTGTTGATAAGAACGGGCAATACGACTCACCCGATACGTCAGAAGTTTTCCTTTTCTGACGGCAGCCAAGTACCAACTGCCATGATGATGAATCAAACGGTAAGGTTCAACAACTCTAGGTTCACCATTATATAAAAAAGCAATTTGCTGATTTTTCTCAATTGCTTCTGAAAGCATTGCCAGTAATTTTTCAAGTTTACTTGCATCTTCATAGGCATAACCCTTTGCCTCATAAATTGCCTGTTCACGACCTTTGAATAATTTTTTTAAAGATGACGCTTTTACACTAGGATATAAACCTTGAATACCTGAAAGTTGCACAAAGTCATTAATATCTGCTTGCTTAAATCCAATGTTCGAACTTCCTCCAACAAGATAATATTTTTGTTCTTCATCTAGCTCTATTGAAAGATGGGCTGCTCTTAATCGATCAACATCTCGAGATAATGTACGCTCACTGATATTAAATTTTTTAGCTAACTCTTTTAAATCAAGCTTTTCACCATGATAAAGCATAACAACTAATGTGGCTAAACGCTCAGCCAATAGCCCACTTTTTTCAGAACTTCTTGCCATTCTTTACCCAATTCATTTTATTCTCTTCACATATGCATATTTTTCACACCCTTATGACAGGTTGTGTCATTCAAATTAATATCAAATATTTTTTATTAACTTTTATGAAATAAATCAGCATAAAATATACCGAACATTATAATTATTAATTTATTTAAGGTTTAAAATTATTAACATTTATTCAAATTATGACCTTTTATGCCAATAAATTACAATTACGTCAAATTATAACCAAGAAAGTAACATGCAAAAATTATTTTAATAAATGGTGTTAGAAAAACTAAAAAATAAATGGTTGATACGTGATATAACGAACCAACCAAGAACTCTTAAGCCACTTGCTGCCCTGCTTTCACTGGCAACAAATTCTTATCAAAACTGAGCTGATATTGTCTGGCTGTATCAATGCTATATTGAGATTTTTTGATTGAATCCACATAAACCCACTGTGACTGTACCTGAGTTTCATCAAACTGAACCATGAGATAACCTCGTTGGTTTAAGTTGCAATAGTTCAGCTCATCAATCAAGGTGGTAAATGCAAATTCAAACTGCTGTAGCTGAGCCAATGGAATATTTAAATATTTTTCCAGACCTGGTGAAGAAACTGAACTGGTTGCCAATTCCACACCTACAAATGCACCATCTTTACTATATAAATTAGAAGACCATGCATTATGGGTATCGCCTGCAAGTACAACGACTTTTTTATTTAATTGTGCCAAAGTGCCGTATAAAATTTCACGCTCAACAAAATAACCATCCCATGCATCTAAGTTATAAGGTGCAACGGTGAGGATACGAGCTTTTTCCTGACTGGTTAAGCTCGGATCACCTTGCTTTAAACGCATCTTTAAGGTGACTAGCTCAGTAATTTGCGTATTCATTTTATTTAAGGTGTCGGCAGTTGGATTGCCTGAAGTTATTTCAGCCAAAGAAAGTAACAACTCAGCAGGAATCAACATTTTCGCCATTAATATTTGTTGACCTAAAACATTCCATGTGGCTGTCGATTGCTGTAGTTTTCCAAGCAGCCAGTCCCGTTGGGTATACCCCATTAAAGTACGTGCAGGGTTGGTTAAGTCCGCTTGGAATTTTGCAGCATTCAAACCATTTGCGGTCATATAATCTACATAATCTAATTGCTGATCACGCGCGATAATACGTGTATCCAACATAGTAAGCTGAACGAGATTACCAAAATCAAACTGTCGATAAATCTTGATATGCTGATCATCAATTGGACGAATCGGCATCCATTCAAAATAAGCTTGCAATGCTGCCAATTTACGATCAAGGAAAGACCCTTCATTTGATTGATGATTCTCTGCTCCCTCTCGCCATGTGTCATTGGCTAACTCATGATCATCCCAAATCACAATAAAAGGATGGCGATGATGTAAAGCTTGTAAGTCTTTATCTTTACGATGTAAAGCATAGCGTTTGCGATAGTCATCCAGTTTAATAATTTCTTTATCATTATTCGCAGGAAGCGTACGCCCTAATTTCGCTGCATCTTCTGTCGCATAACCATCAGCGCCATATTCATAAATATAATCGCCTAGATGAATCACGACATCTACATTTTGTTTTGCCATTTCACGGTAAACATAAAAATAGCCTGCTGGATAATTAGAACACGAGCACACAGCAAAACTAACCTTTGATGTACTGGTCGGCAAGGTTTTAGTCTGACCTACTGGCGAAATTTTATCACCGAAAACAAAACGATAAAAATAGCTTTGATTTGGTTTTAATCCAATTGCATCTACCTTTACAGTAAAGTCTTGTGCAGCAGCGGTAGTGACTTTATCGGTTTTAATAATTTGCTTGAATTGCTGATCTAACGCAATTTCCCAAGTGACTTGCAACCGTGCACTGCTATCACTTGGTGTTAAGCGTGTCCACAAAATCACACTATCCTGTAGTGGATCACCGCTGGCAACGCCATGTTCAAAATTAACTTGTAATGTCGCTGTTTCTTGATCTGAACTGTCATTACATCCTGTAAATCCCGCAGATAAAGACAATGCCCCAAAACCGAATAAACTTTTTTGAATGAGTTCCCGTCGTGAAATTTTTGCTGTCATTTGGATAGCTACCTTAATTTTATTACTTTAAGTAATTAGGACTTACGCATTGACGAATTCAAAAAAGTACTAAAATACTTTATAAAGTATCTGTGATCAGACGAATTAAACA
>NZ_NHRP01000051.1:0-13648 GCF_002165385.1 Acinetobacter sp. WCHA39 | reverse complement strand
TCATATTCGTCGTCAGAAAACAAGTATTATGCCATTATTTCAATGAGTTATCTTTTTTTGTCGTGTACAGAGAAATATTCATTTAAATAGCTAAATACTTTATCGAACTCAACTTGAGTATAATTTTCTAGAAATACCAACTTCGTACCCTGCTTGGTTTCTATCGCATTAAACGTTTTTAACAAAAATGGCACCATGGCAGAGCTTTCTGAGAAATGAATCCACTGTAGATAATCGACATAGGTAGGTTCATCCATATCTGGTGCTAAATGCGGCGCAAGTTGCTGAATTAATAACTCAACGATTGCGCCTGACTCTGCAATAACTTTGCCATCCCATTCCAATACTGGAGATTTCCCTAAAGGGTGAATGGTTTTTAAAGAGTCAGGGGCCAAATGCGTGCTTGAGTCACGATAATAGCGTTTCAGCTCATAGGGCTGCTTGATTTCTTCAAGTAACCACAAAATGCGAAAAGAGCGTGATTGATCTAAATGATGTAGTGTAATCATGATAATTCCTAAATTTTTACAACGACTTTGCCAAAGTTTTCGCCTTTCAACATACCATTGAAAGCATTGATCGTGTTATCTAAACCTTGCACCATATACTCTTTATATTTGATTTTCCCGTCTTTCAACCATTCAGACATTTGCTGATAGAATTCCGGATACTGACTGCCATAATCATCAAAAATAATAAAACCTTGCATGCGAATACGCTTTTTTAAAAGGGTGGAAATAAAGCCCGGTAAACGGTCTGGCCCTTGTGCTTGCTCGGTAGCGTTATACTGGGAAACCACACCACACACCGGTACACGTGCCGCAGAGTTAAGCAATGGCCATACCGCATCAAACACTTTACCCCCTACATTCTCATAATAAATATCAATACCGTTGGGAGCTGCTTGTTGTAATTGTTCTGCAAAATTTTCATCATGATGATTGATACAAGCATCGAAGCCGAGTTCTTCTACTGCATAACGACATTTTTCAGCACCACCTGCGATGCCAACCACGCGACAACCTTTAAGTTTGCCAATCTGTCCAACCGTAGCACCAACAGGTCCGGTTGCAGCTGCAACGACTAAAGTTTCACCGGCTTTAGGCTGACCAATGTCCAACAACCCCATATAAGCAGTAAATCCTGGCATTCCCAAAATACCCAATGCCCAAGATGGATGTTCAGGTTGCATACCTAAGCTTTGACATGCAGTCCCATTAGAAATTGCGTAGCCCTGCCAGCCATTTCCTGAAAGAACCCACTCGCCTTCTTTGAATTTTGGGTTTTTAGATGCCACCACTTGACTGACTGTTCCACCGACCATCACTTCGCCAATTTCAACCGGTGCTGCATATGAAGGAGCATCACTCATGCGACCACGCATATAAGGATCGAGTGACAAGTAAATGGTTTTTAACAATATCTCGCCTTGTTTAAGTTCATTGAGTTCAACTTGTTCAATACGAAAATCGCTGTGTTTTGGCTCACCCACTGGCCGTTTAGCTAAAACGATGCGTTGATTAATAACTGTTTTCACACATATAACTCCATGTTTTATTTAGAAGTATTTCTCTTCATAATTAAAAATTGAGATTAAAATTTCTTTACATCCATTGTAGATGAGTTATAATAAAAAACAATACGACTGGTCTATTTTTTACAATAGAGTAAATAATTAATATGAAGCCTACTCCTATTAAAAAGTCTGAAGCGAAACGCTTACACATTCTTAACACCAGTTCAGACCTGATTTTGCATAAAGGTTTTACTGGCGTAGGATTACAGGAAATTTTACAGAGCTGTGAAATCCCTAAAGGCTCGTTTTATCATTATTTCCAATCTAAGGAAGCTTTCGGATGTGAATTGGTACAGCATTATGTAGACAATTACCAAGTCCGTTTAAATGATGTATGGCGTAGCGATAAATCCCCTTATCAAAAGCTGATTGAGTATTTTAATTTATGGATAGAAGATCCTGAAACACAGTGTGGTTGGGCGGATAGCTGTTTAATTGTGAAACTTGCCGCAGAAGTTGCCGATCTATCTGAAGATATGCGCTCGATTATGTCCGCTGGCGTCGATGATGTAATCGAACGGATTGCTGCTTTAATTGATTTGGGAAAACAGGATCAGTCTATCCAAGCAGATACTGAGGCCTCGACGTTGGCACAAGTACTTTACCAAATGTGGTTAGGTGCAGCATTACTGAGTAAGTTGCAAAAAGATAAAACACCATTACATCAAGCTCTGAGAGCAACTAAATTTCTATTAAAAAGTGAAGATTCATAAAAATTAAATTAAAAAATACCCATCCTTCCTGTATATAGAAAAATAAAGGAAGGAAAGCTATTCACTCAGGCCCCTCACCATTAAGTGAGGGTTATTTTGCTTATTGAGCCAGTTGCTCAGAGTCAGAAATTTATTCACTACTAAGCACCACAACAGGCACTAGCTACTCCTTATTTAACAATTCAAGGAGTGCACTGGCGGTTGCAGCAGAAGAAGCAGGATTTTGTCCAGTAATGAGTAAGCCATCTACTTGGACATACACTTGCCAGTCACCCGCTTTAGAATAATGACCACCTTTTTCTTTGAGCATATCTTCGACTAAAAACGGTACAACTTCGGTCAATCCTACCGCTTCTTCTTCAGTATTGCTAAAACCTGTCACAGATTTACCGCTGACCAAAGGCTTGCCATCACTGGTTTTTACATGACGAAGAACACCTGGGGCGTGACAAACTGTCGCAACAGGTTTTCCTGACTCAATCGCTTGTTCAATCAGAGCAATTGAAATCGGATCTTCTGCTAAATCCCACAATGGGCCATGCCCGCCTGGATAAAACACTGCATCATAATCAGCGATAGAAATTTCGCTAAGTTTATGGGTCTGTGCCAATGCTTGCATTGCCACGGGATCTGCTTCAAAGCGATGCGTGGTTTCAGTTTGTGCTTCTGCTAAATTACTTTTTGGGTCTAGCGGTGGCTGCCCACCTTGAGGCGACGCTAGGGTAACTTCAACACCCGCATCAATAAAGGTGTAATACGGCGCCGCAAGTTCTTCTAACCAAAAACCTGTTTTCTTACCAGTATTGCCGAGTTGATCATGTGAGGTTAAAACGATTAAAATTTTCATGTTATTTCTCCGATAATTTTCAGGATTGAGGAGCATTGTTGCATGATCACTTGCCGTGTGGCGTGAGCATGCCAGATCAGCTTATTTAGATGCTCGTCGTGAGAATTTCACGACTGATCTCTAATGAAACATTTTTATGTTCGCCTAGCTGTGTAAGATTGTGTGATTTAAGTTGCGTAATGATGATCTCAATATCTGTCTCCCCCAGTCCATAATCGCTAAGACGAGTCGGCAATCCAAGTTGCTCAAAGAAGGCTCGAGTACGAGCAATAGCAGTATCAATACGTTGTTCTTCATCACCTTCGACAATCTGCCAGACTCGAGCTGCATACTGTAGTAATTTTTCTCGCTTCTCTTGACGACGCACTTGTAGATTGGCCGGCAACACAATGGCTAAGGTACGAGCATGATCAATACCATGTAAAGCCGTGAGCTCATGCCCAATCAAATGGGTTGACCAATCTTGTGGTACACCAGCTCCAATTAGCCCATTCAGTGCCATGCTAGCAGCCCACATCAAATTCGCACGCGTGTCATAATCTGCTGAATCGTCCAAGATTTTCGGTCCAATCTCAATCAGAGTTTGCAATAGACCTTCGGCAAAACGATCTTGTACTTGTGCATTCACAGGGTAAGTTAAGTACTGTTCCATGACATGAACAAATGCATCGACCACGCCATTTGCTAACTGGCGCGTCGGCAAGCTAAAAGTTTTATTCGGATCCAGTACGGAAAATTGCGGAAAAACATAGGGGCTGCTAAATGACAATTTGGCTTGGGTCGATTTTCTGGTGACTACCCCACCGCTATTCATTTCTGAACCAGTTGCCGGAAGGGTGAGTACACTCGCAAAAGGCAAAGCTTGAGTAATCTTAGTACCATGAGTTTCTAAAATCTCCCATGTATCCCCTGTATAATTGACTGCTGCTGCAATAAATTTAGTACCATCAATTACCGATCCACCACCGACAGCCATCAAGAAATCAATCTTTTGTTCTCGAATCAGCTCTACAGCTTTCATGAGGGTTTCGTAACTCGGATTCGGCTCAATTCTGCCAAATTCATGAATTTCTCTTGCACCTAATGCTTCACGTACCTCAGCTAAAGTACCATTCTTACGTGCACTTTCACCGCCAAACAATATTAATACTTTTGCTTCTGTAGGCACATAGTCATTGATTTTAGCTATTGTATCGCCACCAAAAATAATGCGGGTCGGATTATAAAAGTTAAAATTCAGCATTTTTTTATCCTAGGATGATCAGCTAATTGATTTGAAAAACCACCGTTATTCATCAAATAAACTTTAAAAAATTGGACAACACTGCGGCTTTTGACTGCACCATGTGCTAACTATACATAAAAATAGACCAGTCGTCTATTTTTTTAAAATTATTTTAGCTTGTCAACTTGAGTGATGGTTAAACACATACAGGCTTGTTCTATACCACTTTGATTATTGATGTATTTTCACGAGCGATTGTTGGATGGAAGGTATCAACACGTATGACTACTGACATGGTCGTGAACGCATTGGCCGAAACAGTGAATGGCTCATACAAAATAGCAATGATTAAAATTTTTAAAAGCAGATTGGCACGGTTTAGGAGATATACAAATGCGACAGTAAATTAGATAGATTGGTTCAATATAAAGCATGTAAATAGTTACATTCGTTTATTTACCCTGCCCTGTTTTGGATATTGACCCATTTAAATGATGGGATTAAACCAATAAATAAAGTAGCCCAACTTGAATAAAAGCCTCTGACAAACCTCACAGGGTTGAAGTGCTGCCTTTCATTCAAAATTTCAGGCAGCACCCTCATACATTTAAACGTCGGTTTAACCTGGTAGTTTACTCGCCAAAACATCTACTTTTTCAATAGACGGTGGCTCTGAAAATAGCTCTTCGGCCTGAGCCATCAACGCAGCTGCAACCTTGCCAGATAAATGTGCTTGGCGACCCGCCTCATCAGGAAATGCATCAAAAATACCAAATGTTGTAGGTCCAAGACGTAGGCCAAACCACGCAACTGTCGCAGGTTCTTCCATTACAATAGGTAAACCGCCTTTAAGGAAAGCTTCCACTTCGTCTTCTTTACCTGGTTTAGCTTCAAGACGGACATATAAAGCTGTTTTAAGCATGACTAAAACTCCATTATTGATTAAAATTAAAACTCATTCTGACATTGCTAATGTATGCATGTCAGAAAGTTTTGTTGTACAAAGGTTAAAAACAATTTTCCATAGCTGAGCCAAAATCTGTTTTTCATTTCGACATAATGCTATGAATTTATTCAAGTTAATATCATTAACATTTGAATCAAAAAATATTGCTCAAGTAGCATTCAAGAACAACATGTACATCCTTATAACTATGAAAGTTATTTAGCTAGGAATTTGCTGTGAAACTCTATATGTTTCTCTATAAAGCTCGCAATGAAGTAATAGCTATGGTCATACCCTTCTCTTAGGTTAAGTGTAAGAGGATATTCTTGTTCCAAACAAATATCACTAAGAAGCTTAGGCCTTAACTGTTCTTCAAGAAAATCATCAGCTGTTCCCTGATCGACTAAAATAGGTAAATGAACTTCAGCGTTTTTGATTAATTCAATCGCATCATAGCTTTTCCATAAAGTTTCATTTTCACCTAGGTAGTGTGTAAAAGCCTTTTTCCCCCAAGGTACTTGGCTAGGTGCAACAATGGGTGCAAAAGCAGAAATACTTTTATAAAGCTCAGGATTTTTTAACCCAATGACTAATGCACCATGACCACCCATGCTATGCCCCATAATGCTTTGGACTTGGTTGGTCGGAAAATTCAGGTCAATCAGATTTCTAAGTTCTTCCACAATATAATCATACATTTTGAAATGCTGTGACCAGGGTGCTTGTGTTGCATTCACATAGAATCCTGCGCCTTGGCCTAAATCATAATCTGCATGATCTGGTACATCCTCTCCACGTGGGCTGGTATCTGGTGCAACAATAATGACTTTATGTTCAGCCGCATACTTTTGTGCTCCGGCTTTAGTAATAAAGTTCTGTTCGTTGCAAGTCAGTCCTGATAACCAATATAAAACTGGCAACCGCTCATCTTTATCATGCGGTGGCAGATATATTGAGAATTTCATTGAACAGTTTAATGCTGTTGACTGATGGCGATACACTTCTTGCGATCCACCAAAAGAAGCATGTTTCTCAATTATTTCCATAATCAATTACCTATGTTGAGCAAGACTTCATGAGAAATCCAGTAAACAAAGAGTCCGACATTCTCCACAGAGAATAGTGATTAAGATTTAAAATGTAGGCAGGTATGTTGAACCTATACACGATGCCTACACAGATAGATCGGTTTTACAGATAATGTGCCGTTTTAGAGGATTCCATGCATGTCATTCATGATGCACATGCATGGAGAACTATAAGGTCTGACGCAATTATTCGTAATGAATTACAGTACGAATTGACTTACCTTCATGCATTAGATCAAAGGCTTCATTGATCTGATCCAAGCCCATCGTATGTGTCACAAATGGTTCTAATTGAATTTTGCCTTTCATGGCATCTTCAACCATTCCTGGAAGTTGCGTACGACCTTTTACGCCACCAAAGGCAGAACCTAGCCATTTACGACCAGTAACCAGTTGGAATGGACGGGTAGAGATTTCCTGACCTGCGCCAGCTACACCAATAATTACGGATTGTCCCCAGCCACGGTGTGCACTTTCAAGAGCTGCACGCATCACATTCACGTTGCCAATACATTCAAATGAATGATCTACACCCCAACCAGTCATTTCGACAATGACTTGCTGGATTGGTTTGTCGTAGTCTTTAGGGTTTAGGAAGTCCGTTGCACCAAACTCTTTTGCCAGCGCAAATTTATCTGGATTCATGTCAACCACAATAATACGTCCTGCTTTAGCTTGACGTGCGGCTTGTACGACTGCCAGACCAATACCACCTAAACCAAAGACCGCAACACTATCACCTTCTTGTACTTTAGCCGTGTTGTGTACTGCACCGATACCCGTTGTGACACCACAACCCAGTAAGCAGACATGTTCGTGATTGGCTTCAGGATTGATTTTAGCCAATGATACTTCTGCCACTACCGTGTATTCACTGAACGTTGAGCAGCCCATATAGTGGTAAATCGGTTGACCATTGTAGGAAAAACGAGTGGTACCATCTGGCATTACGCCTCTACCTTGAGTTTCGCGAACGGAAATACACAAGTTCGATTTTCCAGATTTACAGAATACGCACTCGCCACATTCAGCAGTGTATAGTGGAATTACATGATCACCTGGTTTGACGCTAGTCACGCCTTCACCAACCTCAACGACAACACCAGCACCTTCATGCCCGAGAATAGCGGGAAAAACACCTTCAGGATCATCGCCAGATAAAGTAAATGCGTCTGTATGACACACACCGGTATGGGAGATCTTGATTAATACTTCACCTTTCTTCGGTGGTGCAACATCAACTTCAACAATTTGAAGAGGTTGACCAGGACCAAACGCAACAGCAGCACGTGACTTCATGGAATAATTCCTTATACAGATCTATTTTAAATATGATTTTAGAATCTTGGCGATTTCAGCCAATTCTTCTTTTCGTTGTTGCTCTGTGGTTTCACCTGATACTAAAGTGTCCTTTAAATGAACCTCTAACATCTCATTCATTAAACCATTAATAGCACCACGCACAGAGCATATTTGTTGCAGAATTGCACCACATTCCACATTGTCTTCTAACGCTTTTTCAATCGCTTGCGTCTGACCTTTGATCCTTCTGACGCGTAGAAGAATCTTTTTTTTGTCTTCAACCTGATTAGGCATCAGACCTCCTTATTTGCTAGCTTTTATACTATAGTACCCCATAGTATAAAAAAAGCAATATTTTTTTAAATCGAAAATCAAAAAGCTCTTTAGCGAAAATTTTCTATCCCTGTTTTTAGTTTTTTTTAAATTAACATCGTAGAGCTGATGCTAAAGTCACAAAGAATGGGACTTTTAGCTCCCATTTTTTTATTTTGGTTCATGTTCTTTGCGATGCTGTGACCTTTTAGAATTATGTTTCAAATTTTAGCCACTTTGTAGATATTTTGAACGTTTCAAGCCTTGAAAATACTACAGACAGTTTAGATTAAACTGCCTTTACAGACCGTACTAGAATATTTTTAGTGAGCAGATGATATTTATTATTCATTATTTAGGAATTATCAAATCCTATAAATATCATTTATTGGATTAATTTACTTTGGTACTGTCCATATCATCCCCCAGTTAAGAATAAGGAACAACTATGAATCAGATGATGAATGCGCTTATCCTAGAAAATTTTGGTGATCATGAATTTAAACGTGTAGAACTGCCTATACCTCAACCAGAGGTTGGGCAAGTTCTAGTACGTGTTCATGCTAGTGGTGTAAACCCTATTGATTATAAAATTCGTCTTGGTGAAGCACCATATGCTATGCCAGAGCTTCCTGCCGTGTTGGGAACAGATATGGCTGGGGTCGTAACTGCTGTTGGTGAAGGTGTCACCCACTTCAACGTCGGAGATGAAGTTTACGGTCTGATTGGTGGCGTTCGTGGTCTTCAAGGATCTTTAGCAGAATATGTTGTAGCAGATGCTGATCTGATCGTATTAAAGCCACGGAATATCTCTATGCGCGAGGCAGCAGTACTACCATTGACGTTCCTCACCGCTTGGGAAGGTTTAGTGGATAATGCGAAGGTCCAACCAGGGCAAACTGTACTGGTTCAAGGTGGTGCTGGTGGCGTTGGTTATATGGTGGTTCAGCTTGCAAAAGCACTGGATGCAAATGTTTGGGCGACTGGTCGTACAGCTGATCAATCACTGATTTCAGAACTCGGTGCAACACCTCTCGATTACACAACAGCATCTTCCGATGACATTATTGCTGCAAGCCCTGAGGGTCAAGGTTTTAACATTGTTTACGACACTGTGGGTGGTCCAGTACTCGAAGCTTCACTTTCCATGACAACTTACTATGGCCACATTACCAGCTGTGCTGCATTTGGTAATCATAATTTAGCGAGTTCATCTCTACGGTGTGCCACAGTGTCTGGCGTATTCGTCCTAATGCCGATGTTAACAGGCAATCGCCGTGCTCATCATGGTGATATCCTTAAGATCGCGACTCGTCTCGTTGAGGAAGGTAAACTGCGTCCTATTGTTGATCCTCGTCATTTTACTCTAGACCAAGCGATTGAGGCTCATGATGCTGTGCAAGATCGCTCTGCCAATATTAAGGTCGTGATTGATGTCATTTAACGCACTTCAGGCCAAGACTTGGCGCTTCAATAGTATTGGAGATACAGATGTTCTGACATTAGAAACACTTCCTGTTGCTTTACCAGCAGCAGGAGAAGTTCTAATCCAGATGAAAACGATCGGACTCAACCGGGCTGATGTAATGTTTCGGCGTGGTAATTATATTCAAAAGGCAGTATTCCCTTCTCGTCTCGGATATGAAGGAGCAGGCATAGTTCTGGCAATAGGTGAAGGTGTACGCCAATTTTCTCCAGGAGATGCAGTATCGATTCTTCCGACTGACAATCTAGCCAAATATGGGACATATGCGGACAAGCTTCTGATTCCAGAAACTTTTTTAGTTCACAAACCTGATAGTTTAAGCTGGGAAGAAGCTTCTTCAATCTGGATGCAGTATTTGACGGCTTGGGGTGGTGTAATCCATGCTGGTGGAGTTTCGAAAGGCAAAACGATCTTGATCACAGCAGCTTCAAGTAGCGTAGGACTAGCTGCGATACAGATAGCTGAAGCAGCGGGTGCTAAGGTCATTGCAAGTACACAGACGATAGAGAAAAAGCAACGTTTACTGGATCTCGGTGTTAAAAATGTTATAGCCAGTGAAGATGAACCAGATTTGTATAAGGCGCTTGTTTTACGTTTAGGTGGAGAATATCTTGATGTCGCCTTTGATGCTGTAGGAGGGCCACATATTGAACAGATTGCAAAAGCGATGTCTGTGGGAGGAACTATGGTTATGCATGGTGCACTTAGCCCGGAGATCACACCATTCCCCCTAAAAATTGCATTACGCAAGAGCTTAACTATGCGAGGTTTTTTGTTCCTTGAGGTTCTCCATGACCCTGTTCTAAGGGAGCAAGCCAGACGATTTATTCTGAGCAGTATAGGTGCAGGATATCTTCGTCCAGTGATCGACTGTTGCTTTAACTTTGAGGACATGCATGACGCTCAGCGCTATCTTGAATCAAATCAGCAAATAGGAAAAATTGTAGTTACTCTAGGGCGTGTTGAACATTCGCAAATAGGCACTGCTGATTGCTAAAATTGTTCCAGACAAGGCACAAAGCGACGATAATGCAGATGCCTTAGCGAGATTTGTAACGCAGTATGGGGCAATTTTAGCATCAGCCCGCAGGGACAGGACTCTTTTTTGCCGCTTCATCGTTAAAAATAAGCGCTTAGAATGACTAAACTTATTATTTTTAACATCGAATCGCCTAAAAAATAGTCGCTGTCAGTGCCATGGTCGAATGTTCAACACGCCCTAGATACATGATGGTCTTATCTAATTCAGGTTTCTATACGGCCCAGCACTTCCACTAAGTAATCAAACAATGCTCGGATTCGCAAAGGTGTCGGGCCCCGCTGTGGACGATATAAATACAGGCGCCAAACGGGAGAGGTTTCCTCATGAAGTATCTGAATGAGCTTACCACTCCTAAGCCACGGCAAAACTAGAAATCCAGGCATGTGTCCGAATCCAACTCCAGCGAGAATAGCTTGAAATTCAGCTTCTAGATCATCTGTAATAAAACGAGGCTTTGATGGCGTGAAGCTTCGACTTTCGGTGAATGTCCATGGCCAGTAACGCCCTGTTTTATGATCGAATAGTGCTGTTAGAGGGTATTTATCAAGGTCAATAATTTTTTTGGGCATTCCAACCTTATCAATTAACTCTGGCGTACCCACAGAATAAAAGTTCACTTTAGCCAATTCCCTTGCCACATATCGATTGTCCGGCAAAAATCCAAATCTGATCCCGATATCTATCCGCTCATCGATCACATCCGAGTGTGAATCTGTTAGCACACAATCCACGACAATATCTGGATAACGTGTGGCAAATTCTGCTAGTGCAGGTACGACCAATTTACGCCCTAACACAGACGACACAGTAACACGGACAGTCCCACGCATTTCATCTCGTTTTTCCTTGGTGTCTTTTACAAACAAAGCATCAATGGATCCCACCGCAAAACGTGCTTGCTTTGCCAAACGCTCACCATCAGCGGTAATTTTAATTTGTCGAGTACTCCTGTAAAACAGAATCTCCCCACGCTGCTCTTCTAGCTCCTTTACTGCCCGTGTCACTAGCTGCGGAGAAATACCCAGCTGAGTGGCTGCCTCTTTAAAATTTCGAGACTCTGCTGCCACACAAAAGATACGCATCATTTCCAATTTGTTCTGCATGTCCAATCCTGTGTAATGGCAATTATTCCGTAAATAGGAATTCTGAAAGATAATATTATTCATTTATTATACCTAACAAGGCTGTAATACTTAACCCATCAAATATGATTGACAGATAGGTTGAAGGTTACTTGTATGAATAATATAGAAAATAAAGTTATTGTTATCACAGGTGCAAGTAGTGGTTTAGGTGAAGCTACTGCTCGCTTACTTGCTAAAAAAGGTGCAAAGGTTGTACTTGGTGCTAGACGTACTGAAAAATTAGAGGCTATTGTTCACGACATTCGTGCTGAAGGTGGTCAAGCTGAATTTATTGGTATGGATATAACCAAACCACAGGAAGTACAAGCACTTATTGAAAAGGCATTAAGCGCATTTGGTCAAATCGATGTATTGGTAAACAATGCTGGATTAATGTCTATTGCACCATTAAGTGAGCTAAAAGTTGATGAATGGGATCGTATGATCGACATTAATATTAAAGGTGTTCTTTATGGTATAGCAGCTACCCTACCTGTTTTCCAAAAACAAAACTTTGGACACTTTATTAATCTCGCATCTGTTGCAGGGATAAAAGTATTTAGTCCGGGAGGTACTGTTTATAGCGGTACTAAGTTTGCTGTAAGAGCCATCTCAGAAGGACTTCGTCATGAAGTTGGGGGAACAATTAGAACGACTACTATTGAGCCTGGTGCGGTTGAGTCAGAACTAAAATTCGGTTCTTCTCATAAAGAAAGTTCAGAGTTTGTTACCGATTTCTACAAACAAGCCATACCAGCTGACTCAGTCGCTCGAGCAATTGCTTATGCAATTGAACAGCCTGCGGATGTAGATATTAATGAAATTGTTTTACGCCCAACGAGCCAAGAGTTTTAATAATTGAATAACAAAAAATGGGAGCACCTCGCTCCCATTTTTACTATATTTTTAAAGTTAAGGACAAATCTATGAAAGCCGTATCGTATGTTATCAATCACCATGATGATTTTAAAAATTCATTGGTAGATATTGAAAAAGCAAAGCCTACGCTTAAGGAGCGTGATGTACTGGTAAAAGTTCAGGCAATCTCTGTGAATCCAGTTGATACCAAAGTGAGAAAAAATTCGTCTGAAGCAAATAATCGTATTTTAGGTTGGGATGCCGTTGGGGAAATTATCGAAGTTGGCTCAAAAGTTACCTCGTTTAAAGTAGGAGATTCTGTTTGGTATGCTGGCGATTTAACCCGAGATGGTAGTAATGCTGAGTTTCAAGCAGTCGATGAACGAATTATCAGTCTTAAACCCATTACAGTATCTAATGCAGAAGCAGCAGCATTGCCATTAACTGCTATCACGGCATGGGAAATGCTGTTTGATCGGTTTCAAATTTCAGAAACAGAAGTTGGCAGTATTCTAATTATTGGTGGTGCAGGCGGTGTAGGATCAATCGCTATTCAACTCCTAAAAGCAAAAACCAATCTGACCGTTATAGCAACAGCTTCACGTGAAGAAACGAAATCTTGGGTGGAATCACTTGGTGCCGACCATGTCATTGATCATAGCAAAGATTTAAATGCACAAATCGAGACACTAGGCATTGAAAAACCAAAGTATGTATTCTCTACAAATTATACAGAAACATATATCAAGCAAATAGTTTCTCTGATTGCACCACAAGGCAAGCTTGGATTGATCGATGATCCACAAACATTTGATATTATGCCGTTTAAGACTAAATCTATTTCTATCCATTGGGAGTTGATGTTCACCCGTTCAATGTATGAAACCGATGATATTGAAAAACAAGGTGATCTATTGCAACAGGTTGCTCAATTAGTTGACCAGCAAAAAATTAGAAGTACCCTCAACCAAAATCTAGGCAAAATTAACGCTGCAAACTTGGAGAAGGCGCATAAGTTGCTTGAATCAGGTAAGTCAAAAGGCAAAATTGTACTAGGGTCTGTTGAGAATTACCGAGAGTTAATTAAACTCGCGCACAATTGAATCATGGCTTCAAAACTCGTATCTGT
>NZ_NHRP01000050.1:0-14654 GCF_002165385.1 Acinetobacter sp. WCHA39 | reverse complement strand
CAGTAAGTTTATTTCGCTACGGTTTGGACTATGTTCAAATGGCTATTCTACGTTTGATTGGTTTTGGAAAAAAAGAAGAATTTAAGAAAGTGCTAGCAATTTTAAGAAAGAAAAAGCCTGATAGGACAAGGGCCCTATGAAATTTGTCGTGTACAAAGCACATTTATATATTTTCATTTATTTTCTCTTTAGTCTTTCCAACTATCAACAATGTCAGCCCAGTCTTGCATCATTTTCCGTCTTTGTTTTAGATGTTTAGAATGATCATAAGAGGCTTTAGTTTTATTGGATTCGGCATGTGCTAATTGTTTCTCTATCCACGCTTCCTCATAATCCTTTTCATATAGTAAGGTTGATGCTGTAGCTCTAAAATCATGAGTAGTTACATCTTTAAGACCAATATACTCCAGCATGCTATTTAAAGTTGATGGTGAAAGCATCCCGCTACTCTTTTTGCTAAAAATAGCAGGGAACACCAGAGTTCCATCACCTGATATTTCATGCTGTTGACGTAAAACCTTATATGCTTGATCTGAAATTGGTAATACGTGGATTCTAGCTTTCTTCATTACTTCAATTGGAAATGTAATTAATCTTGATTCAAAGTCTACCCATGACCATTGCATCTTCCTAATTTCTACAGCGCGCAGCATTGTGTATAAAAGAATAAAGCCTGCATTCTTCACAGTTTGTGTGCCATTGTATTTAGGTAGACTTGTTCTTGCTTTATATCGCTCTTCTTTCGTTAATGCTCTTGCATGATTGACACGAGGACGTTTAATTACATCACGTACTGCGTAAGTAGGATCATTCTCGGCACGAAGCGTTGCTATAGCATATCGAATAACACTACCAACAAATCTTCTGTTCTCAAGTGCGGCAGAAGCACCAGTAAATCTTCCTTTTGATTCTTTTACAACTCGATTTACAGTGTTATCAAGTATTTTAAGCACATCTGCTGCTGTTACTTCGTTTACCTTCTTCTTCCCAATCACAGGTGAAATATCTTTTTCTAAAGCAATATCAAACTTCTCTTGATATGTTTCAGACTTTGAACACATTCGTTTCTGCTTAAATTCAGCAGCAATTATATCAAAGGTATTGGTTGTTTTAGCTGATGCTTGGGCTTTAATATTTTTACGATCTTCAACAGGATGTATGCCTTTTGCTAGCTTTGCTCTCATTTGTTCTTTTAAAGAACGAGCCTCAGCTAAACTAATAGAAGGGTATTCACCCAAGCTCATTGATGATTCTTTGCCATGAAAAATAAACTTGAATCGCCATACCTTAGCTCCAGTCGGTCTAATTTCTATATATAGCCGATCAGAGTCTAGTAATCGATATAATTTATCTTTTGGTTTTAGACTTTTGATTTTGGCATCTGAAAGTTTTTTAGTAGCCATTGCAAGTACTTTGAATGAAATGTTACCCGTATTATTACCCGTTTTTATTAGGAATTAAAAGGCACTAAAAAGAACTAAGAAGAATAGTATTTATTTTATTTCAATTACTTATGTTTTTAAAAAGAATTGTAAGGAATCATAAAAAACAATAACCATTATTTTTTTTTACTACTGTTGCTTGCGCCATAATTCAAACTTCCACAATTACATATATTGTGCCGTAAAATGCAATCTTTTTCCATCGTTTAGCAATTTCGCGTTTAGAGCTAAATTTGTTAAAATATGTACCTTATCTCATTAACTAGAGTACAACGCATGTCTAAAACACGTGTGATTTATCCGGGGACTTTCGATCCAATTACCAACGGGCACGTTGATTTGGTTGCAAGAGCATCAAAAATGTTTGATGAAGTGGTGGTTGCAATTGCAATTGGTCATCATAAAAATCCAGTGTTTAGTTTAGAAGAGCGTGTAGAATTAGCAAAAGCTTCATTAAGCCATTTGTCTAATGTAGAGTTTGTTGGTTTTGATGGTTTGTTGGTCAATTTTTTTCGAGAACAACGTGCAACAGCGGTACTGCGTGGTTTAAGAGCAATTTCAGATTTTGAATATGAATTTCAGTTGGCAAATATGAATCGCCAACTTGATCCTCATTTCGAATCAGTATTTTTAACCCCATCAGAACAATATTCATTTATTTCATCAACATTAGTAAGAGAAATTGCTCGATTGAAAGGTGATGTGAATAAGTTTGTGCCCGCTGTTGTTGTTGAGGCATTTGAACGCAAACATCAGCAAGGTTGGTAGATGTCTCTTTATATTACTGATGAATGCATTAACTGTGATGTTTGTGAGCCAGTATGCCCCAATGAAGCCATTTATATGGGTGAATTGATTTATGAAATTAACCCTGCACTTTGTACAGAGTGCATTGGGCATCATGATCAGCCACAGTGTCAGTTATTTTGTCCAGTTGATTGTATTCCGCTTAATCCTCAGCATGTCGAGTCACAAGATGAGTTGATGGCAAAATATAAAAAATTAACTGCACAAAAAAATGCGAGCAATTAATTTCTAACTTTGATAAGATGCGCCACGAAGTGGGCTGGACGGTCGCTGCTGTGGAGGTCTCCGTGACTGAAACAGGGGAGGAAAGTCCGGGCTTCATAGGGCAAGGTGCCAGGTAACGCCTGGGCGGCGAAAGTCGACGGCAAGTGCAGCAGAGAGTAGACCGCCTCATTCGTGAGGTAAGGGTGAAAGGGTGCGGTAAGAGCGCACCGCGTGTCTGGTAACAGTTCACGGCAAGGTAAACCCCACCAGAAGCAAGACCAAATAGGAATCCTGAGGCACGGCCCGTGCTGGATTCGGGTAGGTCGCTTGAGCGTATGAGTGATTGTACGCCTAGAGGAATGATCGTCCTCGACAGAACCCGGCTTATAGGCCCACTTCTCAAATTTTTTGAAATTGTGCTTGACGTGTGTATTGAAAGTTAAGATAATGCGCCCACAGTTTTCGGCTATGTAGCTCAGTTGGTTAGAGCACCGCACTCATAATGCGGGGGTCACAAGTTCAAGTCTCGTCATAGCCACCATTTTATAGACCACGCTCCTGCGTGGTCTTTTTTTATTTGAACTTTTTTTTAATTAATTTTTCTGTTTGAGAGAAGATTTGTTGAAAAGTAATCAAATAAAAATTAAAAGCACAAAAACTGTTCATATGTTTCATGTTTTCAATGTCATACACTTGACCTGTAGTATAGAACACTAGATAATGCGCACACAGTTTACGGCTATGTAGCTCAGTTGGTTAGAGCACCGCACTCATAATGCGGGGGTCACAAGTTCAAGTCTCGTCATAGCCACCATTTTATAGACCACGCTCCTGCGTGGTTTTTTTATGTGCTTTTATTGGCTACTCAACTTATCCTGTATCAACTGAATATTATTTATAGATTTAAGGTAAAAAAGAATAGCCATCAGGTTTTCTGATGGCTTTAGTTAATTAGCTTTAATGTGATTGAATTAGAAAATTAAAGAGATATATTGATTTAGTCTCAATATATCTCAGCAGAAAAAATAAAAATTATAAATGCTTTTCAATCGTCGCTAGAGTTTGATGACTTTCATAAAAAGGTTTTACGATCATGGTGATAATAGGTTCTAATACACCATGTTCATCTAAGGCTACAACGACTTTAGGATAAAAACGTACAGCTTCATTTTGAAGATCCGATTCTTCAATTCCGATCGCAGCAAATACATCCTCTAAACTTTCGTCTTCATAAAAATCGTAAAAGACTTTTACTCCGTATAGAATCAGATCTTGAATATAGGAAGACTGGCGTAGCTCTTTCCAGTATTCATAAATCATGACAAAGAATTCTTCAACATCCAGAGGTGTGACTTGTTTGGTATATTCAGATAAAGGTTTAGCTTTGTTATCTTCCCAAATATTACGCGCCAGACTCTCTAAATCATCGTTTGAAAGTAAGCTTAAATCGGCAAGTTGTTCTTGGATAAAGCGAGCAATACTTTCTTCGATTTTCTGTTCAATGCGTTGTTGTTGACGATGTGAAAAAGTCTTTAGTTTCTGCTGCCACTGATATTTGCTTTCAGAAATTTGTTCTTCGTCAGATTGTGAAAATAATTTTGGTAATCTATTTTGTAAAGTTGTGGTTGCAATATATTGGCATAATTGCTGAATTGAAGGACTTTCTTTCAAGAAATGGTTTAAATAATGTCGAATATTTTCTAATTCGAGAAATTTAGATAACCACATTTCAAATTGGTGATCCGAAAAAACATCTTCTAAATGTGCTGAAGACTGCAAAGAAAAAACATGCAAGCGTTGAGCAATTTCACCAATAAACTCTAACAGTCCAGCACCAAGTTGCATTTCAAAGGCATAACGCTTAACAACAGCTTGGATTTGTTCAAGCTCTATTACTTCTTTCAGTTTGATATTTGGTGCATGTTGTAGAAACAACTGAATAAACTGCTGAAAGAACTCAGCAGAAAGCTGTGTAGTAAGTTGATTTTTATAAAATGCCACTTGCTCAAGCATAAGTGCTTGAGCAAGTAATTGTGACTTTTCAGAAACAATTTTTTCAGTCATTCGCGGTCCATCCATTGACGATAGGGTAGCGTCGTTCGCGACTGAAAGCACGTGAACTAATCCGTGGGCCAATTGCACCCTGACGACGCTTATATTCATTACGATCAACTAAGCGTATTACTTTTTCAACCACTTCAGCTTCGTAGCCTTTTGCAATTATGTCTGCTTGGCTAAGATCTTCTTCGATATAAGCGTATAGAATTGCATCAAGTACATCATAAGCAGGTAAAGAGTCTTGGTCTGTTTGATCAGGACGCAGCTCTGCTGAAGGTGGACGAGTAATGACACGCTCAGGGATCACAGGTGTTTCACTTAATGTATTACGGTATTTTGCTAATTCGAAGACGATGGTTTTATAGACATCTTTTAATACAGAGAAGCCCCCGACCATATCACCATACAGTGTGCAATAACCGACTGAAATTTCAGACTTGTTACCTGTTGAAAGTACAAGGTTGCCAAACTTATTTGATAAACCCATGAGCAGCGTACCACGGGTACGCGCTTGTAAGTTTTCTTCCGTTGCATCCGCTGGTGTGTTGCCAAAGAACGGGAATAAGGTCTGCATGAAGCTATTTACGATTGGGTGAATCTCTGCAATACCGAAAGTTACGCCCATGCGACGTGCTTGTTCTGTTGCATCTTCTACACTCATTTGAGAGGTATAAGTATAAGGCATCATTACGGCTTGTACTTTATCAGCACCAATCGCATCAACAGCAATAGCAAGTGTCAAGGCTGAATCGATTCCACCCGATAAGCCCAAGATCACACCAGGGAAACCCGAGCGTTGTACGTAGTCACGTGTTGCCATGACCAATGCTTGATAGATTTCGGCAAAAGTATCTAAAGTTGGGATGGCATTAGCAGTTTTAAACTGTTTTTGCTCTGCATCATATTCAGTCACATAAACAGATTCTTGAAAACTTGGTGCTTGTAATGCAAGTTCGCCATTTTTATTACTAACAAAACTTGAACCATCAAAAATAAGATCGTCTTGTCCACCCACTTGATTGACATAAACAATATTCAGATTCAGTTGTTTTGCGAGTTCATTTAATGTTTGGATGCGATGCTGCGGTTTACCGACTTCATACGGAGAAGCATTTAAGACAAGCACAGTTTCAACATTCAGTTGGCTAAGTTGTTTGACGGTATGCAGTGACCAAACATCTTCACAAATCAGTACACCAAACTTATGACCTAAATACTCAAAAACGAGATGTTGATGACCATCTTGGAAATAACGTTTTTCGTCAAAGACGCCATAATTTGGTAAGTTCTGTTTGTTGTATATTCCTAAAACTTGCCCATCTTTAATCACTGCGGCTGAGTTGTAACGGTGACCATCTTCAGTTTGATGTACGAAACCGAATACCATGACGATATCTTTTACTTCACTTAATTGAGCGAACGCTTTTTGAGTGCGTTTTTGTAAATTTGGGCGAAGTAATAAGTCTTCAGCTGGGTAACCTAGCGTAGAAAGTTCAGGGAAGATGATCAGATCAGCCTGTTGTTGTTTCGCTAAATTTGCTTGCTCAACCATCTTTTGAGTATTTGCGTCAATATTGCCAATATGCGGAGAAAATTGAGCAAGGGCAATTTTAAAATTTTTCATTCAAACCTAATCCTAAGTCTTAACAAGTGCTGATATACAAGTTCTTGATTTGTGTAAGTATAATTTTAAAGAACGTTGTATATCATAGCGCCAAGTATTCTATATCTTAAAGAAAAATGACAAGGTGTCTAATATATACTAATTGCACATTTTTCTGCGTAAAAATAACAAGTTTTTCTGTCTTAAAGAGCAACATTTTTAAATGGTTGCGTAGTGATGGTGCATGACTATGAATAAACTTAGCATTGTCATTTATTCTTTTTTTTCGTGTCACTTTCGCATACCGAAATGACAGTTCAATGACATGAATAGAAACACTCTTTTAGCTTATTTCGGTAATGGGATAAAAAAATACAAAAAATTAGAGTTTTCGTAAAATTTAAATCTATCAAAAACATAATTTCATTGAATTGAATCTTTTTTGACCGTTCGTCGGGAATCCTTTTGCTACACTTGAGTGTACAAATGTCCACTGCTATTATCCTAATTAATGTGAACATCTGTACACTAGATGTAACAGTAAAAATATGCATTTCGCATATAAAAAGAGGAAGTAGAAATGTCAGTTGTATTTTTTCCAGTAATTGCGTTTGGTTTAGCTGTTGTAGTTGGTCGTATTGGTACTTTAATGTTCCAAGAGCAAGTACAAGAGTCAGAGTAAGTTTGATTAATTAAACTTTTGATGAGAGGTAATAAGTTATGATGATTCCAACAATCTTATATCCAGTAATTGCTTTTGGATTGGCAATTGGTGTGGGACGTATCGGTACAATTGTTAAAGATGCGATGCGTGTAGATTTTACGACTGAAATGGATGATAGTCATGAACTTAGCTCAGAGAGCACTAAAAACACAGCAGCATAGAATTGCTAATGATGTTTCAAGCTGAAAAGCCCTGTAAATAAACGACAGGGTTTTTTTATTGATTCAAAATAATATTTGGAATCTTCTTTAAAAAAATATCTCGTGCAATATCACCTTGTTGTTCAATGTTGTAACTGGTGAAAGTCTTGGTTTGAATAAATTGATAATGATAGGGATTATACTTTTTAAAACTAAGATAGTAGCCTGTCTGTAACAACATTCCTTTTAAGATGACATTGGTTTTTTGTTGAAATTGCAATATGTGGGCGAGTTCATGAATAAAAATTGCCTGAAGGTCTAATGAGCAATTTGAATAATCCTGATAAAAATGTTGTTTATGTACAAATAGATTGCCGTTTGGTGCCATAAAAATATTAACAGGCTGCCAAGGGAGATAAGGGATATTGAAAATCTTAACTTCTGCATAGTTAATCAAGTCGCCAAATACGGGGCGTGCCATGGCGATTTCGCCTGACGTCAATCCACGATATTGGAACTCATTCATTTTAAGATAAAGGATTAGGTTTGCAATGAAGCCTGCCTTTAATCTTTGTATATATGTTTGAAATGATTTGATCATTTGAACTATAGATAGGAAAAGTGAGGGTGATCAGAATATTTTAGAATAAAAAAACCTCAGTTAGAACTGAGGTTTTACGACCACTAAGATGACCACGGCAAATAAGATCAAGGTTGGCATTTCATTAAAAAAACGCCAGAACTTGTGCGATTTATAGTGCGCATTACCAATTAGCTTTTTGCGGTAATAACCACAGACAAAGTGGTAAATCACCAATAATCCAACCAGACCGACTTTGAGATAGAACCATAAGGCTTCATGATAATGTCGGGTCGCATCCCCCCAGTCAACGAGAAAGTGGGCGGTAATTAATGTGGCAATCATCGATGGCCACATAATTCCACGATACAACTTGCGTTCCATCACTTCAAAGCGTTGATGACTAACGGTATCTTCGCTCATGGCATGATAAACATAAAGACGTGGTAAGTAGAACAATGCAGCGAACCAGCAAACCACAGCAATAATATGTAATGCTTTTACCCACAAGAAAGCATCAGAAGGTGCATCCATCGATAATCCTACGCAGGATTATGCATCCCACTTCTTGAAAATAAGGCAAGCGTTTACGCCGCCAAAACCAAAACTGTTACTCATTACAGTATTCAGTTTTGCATCACGTTTTTCAAGTACAATATCGAAACCTTGTGCACCTTCATCAAGCTCAGTCACGTTGATGTTCGGTGCAATAAAGTCATTTTGCATCATCAATACAGAATAGATTGCTTCTTGAACACCCGCAGCACCTAAGCTGTGACCCGTCATTGATTTAGTTGAACTAAGTGGAGGAACCTGACCCTCACCAAAAGCACGTTCCATTGCCTTAAGTTCAGTCACGTCACCTGCTGGTGTTGAAGTCCCGTGAGTATTGACATAATCAATATGCTCAACACCGTGTTGTTTGGCTTCTTCTAGTGCCATGAGGATACAACGCGTAGCACCTTCCCCAGATGGAGCAACCATATCTGCACCATCGCTGTTCGCTGCATAAGCAACAACTTCAGCTAAGATGTTCGCACCACGTGCTTGTGCATGTTCAAGTGATTCAAGAATAACGAAACCACCACCACCAGCGATCACGAAACCGTCACGATCCGCTGAATAAGGACGAGATGCTGTTTCTGGTGTATCGTTATATTTAGAACACAATGCACCCATAGCATCAAAAAGTAAGCTTTGAGACCAGTGATCTTCTTCACCACCACCAGCAAGCATTAGATCTTGCTTACCTAATTGAATCAGGTTGTAAGCATAACCAATTGCATCAGCAGAAGTTGCACATGCACTGGTAATTGAATGAGCAATACCTTGTAGTTTTAATGCAACACCAACGTTTGCAGTAATGGTATTACTCATATTACGAGGAACAAAGAAAGGACCGATTTTACGTGCGCCTTTTTCTTCTAATAGTTTAACCATCTCTGCAACTGATGCAGTTGAGTTACCGCCGCTACCACCTGCAATACCATAACGAGGGTTATTTGCTAGATCCTCTTGTTTTAGACCCGCATGTTCTACCGCTGCAATCGCTGCGTTATAAGCATACATTGCACACACACCCATAAAACGCTTGATTTTACGATCAATACCATCAAAATCCTGTTCAGCAGCAGCGCTGACATGACTTTTAAAATTTAATTCGGCATAAGTTGGATTAAAACGTGTTCCTGAGATTCCATTTTTTAAAGAATGAGTGACATCTTCTAAAGAGTTACCGATACATGAGTTAATGCCCATACCAGTGATTACAACACGTTTCATTTACAGATCCCTTTTATGGTAATACGAAGCCTTGTGCATATCGCTATAAGTACAAATCAGGAGAAAATAACGATTTAAATGGCTTATGAGTGAATGACACCATCATAGCAGAAAGGTTTTTTATTTCTTATGGCAAATTTTATGCCTATTTCTAGTTGTGTAAATATTCGTAAATATAAATGCAGTTGAGACAAAAGGTAATGAAAGAACACAGATAAAAGTTGAGATAAATTTGCATTCAACCTAGTATTTACCTAGAGATGCACAGATTATAGAACAGAGGTACTTGATGACAAAATCTAAAAACAAGCAATCTTCAGGTTTATTTACCCAAGCCTTTGGAGTGGCTAAAAAGCTCAGTTCAGAAATACAAAAACTTCAAACTGCTCCTAAAACATTGGCAACTGGATCCACAGATTCATCTAATGTGATCGAAGGGAAGGCGCGTTTTAAAAGCCCATTTGAGATTGAGCAATACGAAAGCCCACAACATATGTTACGTCAACAGTTACCTAAATTGTCCCATCAACTTTTGGGTCGCCATTATACAAAAGTAAATAATGTTGCATCTTTCATTTCACCTGACATGGGTGAAAAAGTTTCTGATTATTTATTTCAGTGGTTGAATGAATTTAGTTCCAATACTTCACTTACAGAAAAGATTCTGGAAGAAGCAGGTGTAAAGGATATTGCGGAACTCACTCAAGATACGGGGCGTTCTCAACGTTTAAGTCAGGCATTAATCGAACAAAATAAATTATTAGCCGCTGCGCAAGGCATTATCACGGGAGCGACAGGAGTTTGGGGTGCAGCTGTTGATATTCCTGCATCGATTGTTTTAGCACTAAGAACAATTTATCAAACGGGTCGCTCTCACGGGTTTGATTTAGCCGATGAGGCAGATCAAGAAGTGGTTGCCTTTATTTTTAAAGAAATTGATTTGGGTATTATTGCTGAAAAACAAACATTATTGATTGCATTAAAAGCGTTGAAGTCGATGTTAGAAACCCATGACTTACAACAGTTTCAGCAGTTGCTTGGGTCGAGCAACGATGTTGAGCTTGTAAAGAAATGGTTAGTTGATGAGGAAGGACAGTTTAAATGGGGGTGGTTAAATCATATCCCTCAAGCATCTGTGATTGGTAAATTAACGCCAGTTGCTGGTGCTGCTTTAGGTGGCTTTTATAGTTGGCGTTTACTCGAAGATGTTGGACACAAGGCACAATCTGTTTTCGGGGCAGCACGTTTTTATTTGAATGAATATCCGAATGAAGATATTTCACCCTTAGAAGCCTATTACAAAGCGGAAGTATTATTGAGAAAGCCAAATTCACGATTGTTAAATGCAACAGAGACTACGACAAATGCAATAAGTAGTGTTGATGAAAGCAAAAATGATGTGATTACCAATGTTTCAGTGCAATCTAAAGATCATGCTGCTAAAGAAATTCAGACGAATGAAAACGTTGAGCAGGGTATTCAACAGCTTGCATCGGAGCATGTGGTCAAGCACGAATATACTGAACAGCAACCTGCTTTGAAAGAGCAATCAAATGAATTACTCAGTTCTGATGAAGCTGAACTATCTACTGAACCCAAAACAATTGATATTGAACCTACATCAACGAAACACAGTTAATTATTTGTTGGTGTGATTTAGACATCAATAAAACAACAAAATTATAGAAATGGTCAGCAGTTGCTTTATCTTGCATTGTTGACCATTTTTACTTCTTGGCTTACAATTGTGTGCCCTTAAAAAGAGGTGTTTTTCTTTTTAAGGTTGTTTAATCACGGGAGAATTGCCAAATGGCAACAACAAATCAGTTGATCCGTAAGGGTCGTACAACTTTGATTGAAAAATCAAAAGTTCCTGCGTTGAAGGCTTGTCCACAACGTCGTGGTGTATGTACACGTGTATATACGACTACTCCTAAAAAACCTAACTCAGCAATGCGTAAGGTTTGCCGTGTTCGCTTAACTTCTGGTTTTGAAGTATCAAGCTATATCGGTGGTGAAGGTCATAACTTACAAGAGCACAGTGTTGTTCTAATCCGTGGTGGTCGTGTTAAAGACTTACCAGGTGTACGTTACCATACCGTTCGTGGTTCTTTAGACTGTGCTGGCGTGAAAGATCGTAACCAGTCACGTTCTAAATACGGTGCTAAACGTCCTAAGAAGTAATTCTAGGCAACCAGCCCAAACAACCCTTTAGCGTTTCGCTTGTTTGAATTCTTCATAGATTTGTAATTCAAGCGACGTATAGTAAGGCCAGCGTAGCGTACATGGCACTTGTACAAACTGCTGGATCATCCTGAAGTGTCATAATATTAGGTGTATTAAAATGCCAAGACGTCGCGTAGTCGCTGCTCGTGAGATCCTTCCAGATCCAAAATTTAGCAGCCAAACAATCGCTAAATTCATGAACCACGTAATGCAAGATGGTAAAAAATCTGTAGCTGAAGGTATCGTTTACGGTGCTTTAGAGCGTGTTCAAGAAAAAAACAAAGTAGACCCAGTTGAATTTTTCGAGACTACTCTTGAAAAAGTTCGTCCTATGGTTGAAGTAAAAGCACGCCGTGTTGGTGGTGCTACTTATCAAGTACCTATGGAAGTACGCCCATCCCGTCGTACTGCCTTGGCTATGCGTTGGTTAGTAGATGCTGCTGCTAAGCGTTCTGAAAAAACGATGGCTTTACGTCTTGCTGGTGAGTTGCTTGATGCAGCTGAAGGTAAAGGTGCAGCGATCAAAAAACGTGAAGACGTGCATCGTATGGCTGAAGCCAACAAAGCCTTCTCTCACTACCGTTTCTAAACGGATAAAACAGTCCCTAATCAGGAGAATATTCATGCGTACAGCAGCTCGATTCAACATCGCTCTTTATCAAAGTGGGAGCTTTGCGGGTATTTAAGTTGCCTGCTTGGATATTCGTGCGCATCAATTTAATTGATGCGTCCTGTTTTAAAGATAACATTTAGGAATGTAAGACATCATGGCTCGCCAAACCCCGATTACTCGTTACCGTAACATTGGTATTTCTGCGCACATTGACGCAGGTAAAACAACTACAACTGAACGTATCTTGTTCTACACAGGTGTATCTCACAAAATTGGTGAAGTACACGACGGTGCAGCAACAATGGACTGGATGGAACAAGAGCAAGAGCGTGGTATTACCATTACTTCTGCTGCTACGACTTGTTTCTGGTCTGGTATGGGCAACCAATTCGAACAACACCGTATCAACGTAATTGATACACCGGGACACGTTGACTTCACAATTGAAGTTGAGCGTTCTATGCGTGTTCTTGACGGTGCCTGCATGGTTTACTGTGCTGTTGGTGGTGTTCAACCTCAGTCTGAAACTGTATGGCGTCAAGCTAACAAATATAAAGTGCCTCGTTTAGCATTCGTGAACAAGATGGACCGTACTGGTGCAAACTTCTTCCGTGCTGTAGAGCAAGTTAAAACTCGTTTAGGCGGTAACCCTGTACCTATCGTTGTACCAATCGGTGCAGAAGATACATTTGCAGGTGTTGTAGACCTTATCGAAATGAAAGCGATTATCTGGGATGAACCATCTCAAGGTATGAAGTTTGAATATGGTGAGATTCCTGCTGACCTAGTTGATACTGCTAACGAATGGCGTACTAACATGGTTGAAGCGGCTGCTGAAGCTTCTGAAGAGTTAATGGACAAGTACCTTGAAGAGGGTGATCTTTCTAAAGAAGACATCGTTGCAGGTTTACGTGCTCGTACATTAGCATCTGAAATCCAAGTTATGCTTTGTGGTTCAGCGTTCAAAAACAAAGGTGTTCAACGTATGTTGGATGCTGTGATTGAATTCTTACCATCGCCAACAGAAGTTAAAGCAATCGAAGGTATCCTTGACGATAAAGCTGAAACTAAAGCATCTCGTGAAGCATCTGACGAAGCTCCGTTCTCTGCGCTTGCGTTCAAAATCATGAACGACAAATTCGTAGGTAACTTAACTTTCGTACGTGTTTATTCTGGTGTTCTTAAACAAGGTGACCCAGTATATAACCCAGTTAAGTCTAAGCGTGAACGTATCGGTCGTATCGTGCAAATGCATGCGAACGAGCGTCAAGATCTTGATGAAATCCGTGCAGGTGATATCGCAGCGTGTGTAGGTCTTAAAGACGTTACAACTGGTGATACATTATGTGATGAGAAAAACATCATTACACTTGAGCGTATGGAATTCCCTGAGCCAGTAATTTCATTGGCTGTTGAACCAAAAACTAAAGCTGACCAAGAAAAAATGTCAATTGCTTTAGGTCGTTTGGCGAAAGAAGATCCATCGTTCCGTGTACGTACTGACGAAGAATCTGGTCAAACAATTATTGCTGGTATGGGTGAGCTTCACCTTGACATCATCGTTGACCGTATGAAACGTGAGTTCGGTGTTGAAGCGAATATCGGTAAACCAATGGTTGCTTATCGTGAAACGATTAAGAAAACTATTGAGCAAGAAGGTAAATTCGTACGTCAAACAGGTGGTAAAGGTAAATTCGGTCATGTATATGTTCGTTTAGAGCCACTTGATGTTGAAGCTGCTGGTAAAGAATACGAATTCGCTGAAGAAGTTGTTGGTGGTGTAGTACCAAAAGAATTCTTCGGTGCAGTTGATAAAGGTATTCAAGAGCGTATGAAGAATGGTGTCTTGGCTGGTTACCCAGTTGTAGGCGTTAAAGCTGTTCTTTTTGACGGTTCTTACCACGATGTCGACTCTGATGAATTGTCGTTCAAAATGGCTGGTTCTTATGCGTTCCGTGATGGTTTCATGAAAGCAGATCCAATTCTTCTTGAACCTATCATGAAAGTTGAAGTAGAAACTCCAGAAGACTACATGGGCGATATCATGGGTGACTTAAACCGTCGTCGTGGTATGGTTCAAGGTATGGACGATCTTCCTGGTGGAACAAAAGCAATTAAAGCAGAAGTTCCATTGGCTGAGATGTTTGGTTACGCGACTCAAATGCGTTCTATGTCTCAAGGTCGTGCTACTTATTCTATGGAATTCGCTAAGTACGCTGAAACTCCACGTAACGTGGCTGAAGGCATCATCGCTAAGTTCCAAGCTGGCGGTAAAAAAGGTGACGACGAGTAATCTTTCGATTACTATATTACCCAACTAAAATTTAGTTAAAAAACCAAGTGCTCATGGGCGACCCTCATGAGCAGTTTATAAAGGAAGATCATCATGGCTAAAGCCAAGTTTGAACGTAATAAACCACACGTAAACGTGGGTACAATTGGTCACGTTGACCATGGTAAAACAACTTTAACTGC